>NZ_JADFBZ010000046.1:0-23366 GCF_015223095.1 Moraxella sp. K127
GATTTTTTAGATAGTCTCATAGATTTTGTACCACACTCGCCCAATCTTAACAACCAAAATTGACATTTATCATCAAAAAATCCAACCCCACGCCACACCTACCCCCTTAGTATTATCCCCCTAGCCGTCAAGTTAATACCTTAATTTGGCGGTTTTCTTTATAGTAAGCTCATCAATTTAGCCAAAAACTTTTTAAGTTTAGCCAACCCACAAGGGGGATTTATGAGCCATTTATTAGACCAATTCCGTTTTTTTAAGAAAAAAACGGGCGAATACGCTGACGGACACGGCGAGATTCGTGATGAAAACCGTGATTGGGAGAACAGCTACCGCAGTCGTTGGCAGTTTGACAAAATCGTCCGCTCAACCCATGGCGTGAACTGTACAGGCTCATGCTCATGGAAAATCTATGTCAAAAACGGACTGGTAACGTGGGAGACTCAGCAAACCGACTACCCACGCACACGCCCAGACCTGCCCAACCACGAACCCCGTGGCTGTCCCCGTGGTGCGTCTTATAGTTGGTATATGTACTCTGCCAACCGTGTCAAATACCCCAAAGTGCGTAAGCCCTTATTAAAGCTATGGCGTGAAGCCAAGTCAGTCCACAAAAACCCTGTGGACGCATGGGCAAGTATCGTAACTGACCCTGCCAAGACCGAGCAGTACAAATCCAAGCGTGGCATGGGGGGCTTTGTCCGCTCATCATGGAATGAAGTGGTAGAAATTATCGCTGCCGCCAACATCTACACCGCCAAGACCTTCGGCCCTGACCGTATCATTGGCTTCTCGCCCATTCCTGCCATGAGTATGATTAGCTATGCCGCTGGCTCTCGCTATTTGTCGCTTATCGGTGGGGTGTGTTTGTCGTTTTATGATTGGTATTGCGACTTACCGCCAGCGTCCCCGATGACATGGGGCGAGCAGACAGACGTGCCAGAAGCTGCCGACTGGTACAACTCTGACTACATCATCGCATGGGGGTCAAACGTACCGCAGACTCGTACCCCTGACGCTCACTTTTTTACCGAAGTGCGTTATAAAGGCACAAAAACTGTCGCCATCACGCCTGACTATGCTGAGATTGCCAAGCTGTGCGACCTATGGCTAAACCCCAAGCAAGGCACAGACGCCGCTCTTGCTCAGGCGTTTTGTCATGTGATTATCAAAGAATTTTATCTAAAAAACCCAAGTGCCTACTTTACCGACTATGCCAAACGCTACACCGATTTGCCCATGCTTGTCATGGTAGAAGGCGAAGGACAGTCGGCACGAGCAGGGCGGTTCTTGCGTGCGTCTGACTTGGTGGACAACCTAGGTCAAGACAACAACCCCGAGTGGAAAACCATCGCCATCAATAATAATGGCGAGCTGGTGTCGCCTTATGGGGCGATTGGCTACCGTTGGGGCGAGAGCGGTCGTTGGAACTTGGAGAGCAAAGAAGGCACAAACAACACAGACGTGGATTTGGCTTTGACTCTAAAAGGCTCAGGCGAGACGGCAACGGTTGGCATGGACTACTTTGGCGGTGATGAACACCCTTACTTTACCGCCGCCGAAGGCGATAATATCCAGTACAAAACCGTGCCTTGCAAAACGCTTACCTTGGCAAATGGCGAAACGGTCAAAGTGGTAACAGTCTTTGATTTAATGCTTGCCAATCTGGGTGTGGACAATGGCGTGGGCGGTCAGCACGTAACCGATGATTATAATGACGAAACCGTGGCAGGCACACCTGCTTGGCAAGAAAAAATCACAGGCGTAAGCCGTGAAAAAGTCATTCAAATCGCTCGTGAATTTGCCGACAATGCCGACAAGACTCATGGCAAGTCGATGGTCATCATCGGGGCAGGCATGAACCACTGGTATCACATGGACATGAACTACCGTGGCGTTATCAATATGCTTATGCTGTGTGGCTGTATCGGTCAGACAGGGGGCGGTTGGGCTCACTATGTCGGTCAAGAAAAACTAAGACCGCAGACAGGCTGGGCTCCTGTTGCCTTTGCTCTAGACTGGCACAGACCGCCACGCCACATGAACGGCACGAGTTTCTTTTATAATCATAGCTCACAATGGCGACACGAGAAAGTCTCGGCTCATGAGATTCTATCGCCACACGCTGATAAATCACAGTTCCCTGAGCATATGCTTGACTACAACGTGCGTGCTGAGCGTGCAGGTTGGCTACCATCTGCCCCACAGCTTAACATGAACCCCTTGGAGCTTGGTCGTCTTGCCAAGTCATCAGGGCAGGACATTGAGAGCTATGTTGTGGACAATCTGGCAAATGGCAACGTGCGTTTTGCTGCCGAGTCGCCTGACAATCCTGCCAACTTCCCCCGCAACCTATTCATCTGGCGGTCAAACCTGCTTGGCTCATCGGGTAAGGGGCATGAATATATGCTTCACTACCTACTAGGCACCAAGCACGGTATCCTAGGCGAAGAGACCATTCATGACGGCATTCGCCCGACTGAGATTGACTTTGAGCCAAATGGGGCAACGGGCAAACTTGACCTTGTTACCACGCTTGATTTTAGAATGTCGTCCACCTGTCTGTACTCAGACATCGTGCTACCGACTGCCACATGGTACGAAAAAGACGACTTAAACACGTCTGACATGCACCCCTTTATCCACCCCTTGACTGCCGCCACCGACCCTGCGTGGGAGTCTAAGACGGACTGGGAGATTTATAAGCTCATCGCCCAAAAATTCTCTGAGCTGTCTGTCGGTCATCTTGGCATGGAGACGGACATCGTAACCTTGCCCATGCAACACGACAGCGAAGGCGAGCTGGCTCAGCCCTTTGGCGGAACGGACTGGAAAACCCAAGGCGTACGCCCCGTCCCTGGTAAGAACTGCCCACACATCAAAGTCGTGGAGCGTGATTATCCGTCCACGTATGCCAAATTCACATCGCTTGGCACGCTCATGGACAAGCTTGGTAACGGCTCAAAAGGTATCACATGGGACACCAAGGAAGAAGTTAAACTGCTTGGCGAACTCAACTACACCGTTACCGAAGACACCGTGGCTCACGGTCGCCCACGCATTAATACCGCTGTGGACGCTGCTGAGACGGTGCTTATGCTTGCCCCTGAGACCAACGGACACGTTGCGGTCAAGGCATGGGCGGACTTGTCAAGCAACACAGGGCGAGACCACACGCACCTTGCCAAATCGTCCGAGCATGAAAAAATCCGTTTCCGTGATATTGTCGCTCAGCCCCGTAAGATTATCTCATCCCCAACTTGGTCGGGATTAGAATCTGAAAAAGTCAGCTACAATGCAGGCTACACCAACGTGCATGAGCTCATCCCTTGGCGTACCATCACAGGTCGTCAGCAGTTCTACCAAGACCATCCGTGGATGCAGGCGTTTGGCGAGCAGATGCAACAATACCGCCCACCGATTGACACAAGAACGACAGATGAGCTAAAACGCTATAAGTCAAATGGCAACAAAGAGATTGTACTAAACTTCCTAACGCCACACCAAAAATGGGGCATTCACAGTACTTACTCTGAGAACCTGCTCATGCTAACCCTATCCCGTGGTGGGCCTATCGTGTGGATGAGTGAGATTGATGCCAAAAAAGCAAGTATCGAAGACAACGATTGGATTGAAGTCTTTAACCACAACGGCACAATCACCGCCCGTGCGGTCGTCTCTCAGCGTGTCAAAGAAGGCATGACGATGATGTACCACGCCCAAGAAAAGCTTGTGAACATCCCTGGTTCTGAAAACTCAGGCACCCGTGGCGGTATTCACAACTCAGTAACTCGGGCAATCCTAAAACCCACGCACATGATTGGCGGTTATGCCCAGCAAGCGTACGGCTTTAACTACTATGGTACGGTCGGCTGTAACCGTGATGAGTTCGTGGTGGTGCGTAAGATGGCGAACATCGACTGGCTAGAAGGCAAGCCTGACGACAGTCTGCCACGTCCATTGCCTACTACTTTGGACTGATAAACCGCCAAGTTTATCCCTTTTGGTAGGATAGTAAACTTTCAGCAAAGGGGATAAACTAGGGCGTGTTGAATCTTTGTATTTGCAATGAAAAATGAGAAAAATCGCACGTTTTTCAAGGAAAAGTCCGCAGTTGACATTGAAATATCAACAAGGATTTTGACGAGGAAAAACAAGATTTAGCCATTTTTTCATGCAAAAACAGTGATTTTATTTTACAAAATTTCAAATTGTAGTTTGTGTTATAAAGGTTCGACACGCCCTATTCAATTTTGACCTACCGATGTTCTTTTAAATTAATTAAAAAGAACTAGGCATAAGGGGAATCCTATGAAAATTCGCTCACAAGTTGGCATGGTGCTAAACCTTGATAAATGTATCGGTTGCCACACCTGCTCTGTAACCTGCAAAAACGTCTGGACAAGCCGTGAAGGCATGGAATACGCATGGTTTAACAACGTAGAGTCCAAGCCTGGTATCGGCTACCCCAAAGAGTGGGAAAACCAAGAAAAATGGAAAGGGGGCTGGATTCGTAACGCCAATGGCTCCATCAACCCACGCATTGGCGGTAAATTCCGTGTGCTTGCCAACATCTTTGCCAACCCTGATTTGCCAACGCTTGACGACTATTATGAGCCGTTTGACTTTGACTATCAGCACCTGCACACCGCCCCATTAGGCGACCATCAGCCGATTGCACGCCCACGCTCGCTTATTACAGGTAAGCGTATGCAAAAAATCGAATGGGGGCCAAACTGGGAAGAAATCCTAGGCTCTGAATTTGCCAAACGCCGTGCCGATAAGAACTTTGACCAAGTTCAAGCCGACATTTATGGCGAGTACGAAAACACCTTTATGATGTATCTGCCACGCTTGTGCGAGCATTGCTTAAACCCAACGTGTGTGGCGTCTTGCCCATCGGGAGCCATTTATAAGCGTGAAGAAGATGGCATTGTGCTTATCGACCAAGACAAATGCCGTGGCTGGCGTATGTGTATCTCGGGCTGTCCTTATAAGAAGATTTATTATAACTGGAAATCAGGCAAATCCGAAAAATGTATCTTCTGCTATCCACGCATTGAGTCAGGTCAGCCAACCATCTGCTCTGAGACCTGTGTGGGGCGTATTCGCTATCTTGGCGTGCTTTTGTATGATGCCGACAAAATCAAAGAAGCCGCCAGTACTCCGAACGAAAAAGACCTGTACAAAGCTCAGCTTGATGTGTTCTTAGACCCCAATGACCCTGCCGTCATTGAGCAAGCTCTAAAAGATGGCGTGCCGATGAGCGTGATTGAGTCCGCCCAAAAATCGCCTGTGTATAAACTGGCGATGGATTGGCAACTTGCCCTGCCTTTGCACCCAGAATATCGCACCTTGCCGATGGTGTGGTATGTGCCACCACTATCGCCAATCCAAAACGCTGCCGAGGCGGGCAAAGTGGGCATGGACGGGCTTATCCCTGATGTCGATAGCCTACGTATCCCTGTCAAATACCTTGCCAATATGCTGACCGCTGGCGATGAAGTGCCTGTCAAGTTGGCACTCAAACGCCTGCTTGCCATGCGTTCTTATAAGCGTATGCAACTTGTCGATAAGGTCGAAAGCCAAGCGGTGCTTGATGAAGTGGGCTTGACCAAACACCAAGTCGAAGAGATGTACCGCTATTTGGCAATCGCCAACTACGAAGACCGCTTTGTCGTTCCGACCGCTCACCGTGAAGAAGCGTTGTCTGATGCCTTTGCCGACAAAAACGGCTGTGGCTTTGCCTTTGGTAATGGCTGTACAGGCGGTAATGATGTCAGTATGTTCGGTCAGCGTAAGTCCAATCGCCGTGAGATGATTGAGACCGTGCAGACATGGGATAACTGATGGGGGCTAGTATGAATCATCTTGATTTTAAATTATTAAAAGTGATAAGTCTGCTGATGGATTATCCGTCTGATGAGCTGTTTGCCGATGATACGCTAGATGCGTGCAAAGACATCGTAGCCACGTCAAAGCTCATCAGCCCTGATGTCCGCCAAGAGATTAACGCCTTTGTTGATGAGTTATCAAGCAAAGGCTCGATTGAAGCTCAGTCGGTGTATGACAGTCTGTTTGAGCGTGGGCGTTCGTTGTCGCTTTGGCTGTTTGAACACGTGCATGGCGAGAGCCGAGACCGTGGACAAGCGATGGTCGATTTGATGGGACAGTACGAAGAGGCGGGCTTTGCCATTGATGTCAAAGAGTTGCCCGACTATCTACCCATGTACCTTGAATTTTTGTCTTATAAGGCAGGCTTTGCAGATGACGTTGAGATTCGCATGGACATTGCTGATGTCAGCCATATCATCGCTCTACTTGGGGCAAGACTTGTGGACAAAGGCAGTAGCTATGCTGGGCTGTTTAAGGCGTTATTGCAAATTGCAGGTAAGCCTTTGACCGTCATTGATGAAGAGCTTGCCAAGATGGGCAAAGACAAGGTGGATGATACGACTTTTGATGCCATTGACAAAGAATGGGAAGAAGAAGCCGTGGACTTTTTGGCGGCAAAGCAAGAAGAACGCTGTCCGTCAAACCAAACCGACATTCGCATTGCCGAGACCTTGGCAAGACAAGCCCAAAACGAAAGCGAAATCCCTGTGCATTGGGTAGATTTTAAAACCAACAAAACCGTTAGCCAAGGAGTGTTATCATGATAACCGCAATCACAGCAACGACCCCCGAAAACTGGCTCCATGTCTTTTTGTTCGGTATTTATCCTTATATTGCCTTGACGGTGTGCATTTTGGGCTGCTGGGCAAGATTTGACCTATCGCAGTACACATGGCGTGCAGGGTCAAGCCAAATGCTAAACGACAAGGGAATGCGTGTGGCAAGCAACTTATTTCACATCGGTATCATTGTGGTGTTGCTTGGGCATTTTTTTGGTATGCTGACCCCGCACTTTGTGTATGAGCGTATCATCACCGCCCCCCAAAAACAGCTTTTGGCGGTCATCGTAGGTGGTATTGCAGGTGTGATGTGTCTTGTGGGATTGCTTATGCTGATTTGGCGACGTTTTACCGATCCACGGGTGAGCCATACGTCTACATTTAGCGATAAAATGTTACTTGTTATCATTTTGGTGCAGTTGCTTATGGGACTTGGTACGATTTTTTCATATCCACATCATAAAGATGGTGCACTGATGGTATCGCTTGCAGGTTGGGCTCAAAACCTTGCCATCTTGCGACCTGTTTATGCAGCGTCTTTGGTAGAAGATGCAGGGCTGATTTATAAGCTACATATGTTCTTAGGAACAACGCTTATCTTGCTTGTGCCGTTTACTCGTCTTATCCACATCATCTCAGCACCGATTTGGTATTTGGGACGGCGTTATCAGATTGTCCGCCATAAGACATCACAGTAACCTGCCTGATTTTAAAAACCATTTTCTCGGTTTTTGCCACAAACATCGCCCTAGTGTTTGTGGTTTTTTTATTTTATAACTTATTGATTTTTATAGTAATTTAAAAAATTAATTCTAAAACTGTGCGATATTCATAAGTCTAATATAGAGTGTTTAGACCGAATTTGGAGAGACTTAACGGTGAAATTAACATGAAATTTGATAAAATATATTGACAATAATAATAATTATTATTATGATAATTATCAATTATAGTACGAGGAGCTTTGTTTTATGTCTAACAAACAAAGAGATATTGAGCGATTGTCAATACAAAACCTTATAAACGCCTACTGTATTGAAACCAGTCGCTTTAAAATTTTACAATCAAGCGAACAAAGCGACATTTGTCGAGGATGTTGTGAAGGACACTCTGCCCTGTCTTTGTTTTTAGAACCCTTAAAAGTCCGTATAGTTGTTCCATTGCTATTTGTCAGTGTGCTAGGACATCATCAAATTTTTGATAAAATATATATTGAACAAGCTGATGGTTTTGTAGAGACTAACTCTTTAATGCTGGCAAATTTATTGTTACAAGATATGCTATATTGGCATTCAGATAAAGAAAGTATAAACATCAACAGTGTGTTGTCAAGATGGATGGATAGTTCAGAAAAATTGCAGGTAATTCTTGATAGTCGACAACAAAAAATTGACAGCATATTTAAAAGAAAAAAACTTAATTTTGTTGATGCGGAGCAAGCTCTATTCTGTGGGCATGCCATGCACCCTACTCCGAAAAACAGAATTGGTTTTGATGATGTGCAATGGAAAAATTTTTCACCAGAAACTAATGGTTGCTTTAAGTTGCATTATTGGCTGGTTGAATCAAGTATTTACGTTGAAGAATCAGAGAGTGGTCTGATATTAGAAAGGATAAAAAGTGATATTTTAAATGAAATTAAAATTCAAAAAGAATATGAATCAAAAGATTATAATAACTTTAGGTTGATTATATTACATCCTTGGCAGGCGAAATATTTACAGCAAAAAGATATTTATAAAAAATTATTAACAGAAGAAAAATTAATAGATTTAGGTCAAATGGGAGATGATTATTATGCCACCACATCAGTTCGTACGGTTGTAAACTTAAATAGGGAGTGGATGTTTAAATTATCTTTATCTGTTGCAATCACAAATTCAGTACGCATAAATTTACCGAAAGAAGGTCGTAGGGGTTTGTTGGCTAATAAAATTTGGCACAGTCAGTTTGGAGAAAATATAAAAAATTCATACCCAATGTTTGATGTTGTTAATGATTCTGCTTGGAATGGGGTAATTGCAGATGGAAAAATTATAAATGAAACCATTTGCATTATTAGAAATAATCCTTTTAATGAAGAAGGTAACATTACAAATTTGGCAACGTTATGTCAAGATCATCCATTCCAAAAGAAAAATCGCCTATATCACATTATCAAAAATATTAGAGGTAGTCAAAAAGAATTTGGTGTCTGTTTAAGAGAAATTAGTCACAAATGGTTTGAAGAATTTTTGAAAATTTCACTAATTCCCATGATTGATATGTATCATAATTATGGCATGGTTTTTGAGGCTCATCAACAGAATTGTCTCATAGAAATAAGAGATAATTTCCCTTATAAATTTTGGGTAAGAGATAATCAAAGCTTTGGATATGTTACTGATTATGCAGATGAATTGATAGATGAGTATACAGATCTTATTGCCAGAGCAAAGTGTGTTGTTTCTATTGATTTTGCTAATAGTCGATTTATATATTATTTTATTGGAAATACGGTTTTTTCGCTAATTAGCAGTATTGCAAAAACTGGATTTTCAACAGAAGAAAATCTTCTCAATATACTACGGGAGTATATTGAGAATCTGTTGAAAAAGTATCCAAATAGTAAGCTACTAAATACTTTGTTGTTTAGTAATCAATTACCCTACAAAGGAAATTTGTTGACTCGCTTACACGATTTGGATGAACTGGTTGCACCAGTAGAGACCCAATCTATTTATGTAAAGATAAAGAATCCTATAAAGCACAAAGAGGTAAACCATGTTTGATATCATAGGTATTGGTATAGGGCCATTTAACTTAAGCTTGGCAAGTTTGCTAAACCATAAAGATTGTCATTTAAAAACAGTATTTTTCGATAAAAAAGAAAAATTCATATGGCATCAAGGAATGTTAATGCCTGATACCACACTACAAGTTCCGTTTTTAGCTGATTTGGTAACAATGGTAGACCCAACAAACAAGTACAGTTTTCTTAATTACTTGCAAGAAAAACAAAGGTTGTTTCAATTTTACTTTAAAGAGTCTTTTTTCCTACCAAGAATTGAGTATAATAATTATTGCCAATGGGTATGCAGTCAATTAGAAAATTTAAATTTTGGCTGTTTAGTAAAACAGATTCTTCCTATTAATAAAGGATTTAATGTTATTATTGAATGTGATGGGAAAATTAAAAATTATGAGTGTAAAAATTTAGTTATTGGCATAGGAACTTCTCCAAATATTCCCGATTGCACAAAAAATATTGTGAAAAATTTAGAAAATCAGTGCTTCCATTCATCGGATTTTATGAAAAATTTTGATGAACTTTTAAAGAAGAAAAAACCCGATATTATTTTGGTTGGTTCTGGGCAATCAGCTGGCGAGATTTTTTATAAATTAATTCAAAATGATTTTAATAATATTCATTGGGTTACTGATGATGAGGGATTTTTTCCCATGGAGTATACGCCATTAGCTTTAGAGCATTTTAGCCCAGACTATATGGATTTTTTTTACAGCCTATCAGAAGAAGCAAGAAAAAATTTATTGAAAAAACAAGATTTTTTATATAAAGGAATTAATTCAAACTTACTAAAAAATATTTACAGCATGCTTTATCAAAAAATAATTTTGAATAATGAAAAATCAATAAAATTAAATTCAAATTTAAAACTAATACAAACTTGTCAGAATCAAGGAAAGATTTGTTGTGATTTTGTACATAATTATACAAATACTTCGTCAAAAATAAGTGCTGATTATGTTATTTTGGCTACTGGATATCAGCAAGCGTCACTGGATTTTATGTCAGAATTAGATCCTTGTATCAAAAAACAACCTTGTGGTAGTTATGATATTGATCGAAATTATGAGGTAAATTACCAACACCCTAATGGTATGGGGAGAATTTTTGTGCAGAATATGGGACTTTGTACTCATGGAGTTGGGACGCCAGATTTAGGATTGAGCGCTCATCGCTCAGCAACCATAATCAATCGGATTTTGGATAAAGAGTTTTATAAGCTAAGTAGAAACAATATTTTATCAAATTTTTCATAGATGAGGTTTTGCAATGAATACATCCAATGCTTATCATTTAAATATAGAGTTGTCGCAATTAAAAAGCGCTGGTCAGTCTTTGATGAAGATTGCTATATCTGAGCTGCTTTACGAAGAAATTATTAGACCAACAAAAGTGGAATATTTGCCAGAAAACAAGCAAAGAATGTTATTTGTTTTTGATAAAATTAATTTGGAAGTAATTATCAAACCAAAGAAATTTGGTGGCTTTATCGTCTACTCTATTAATGACAAAAAAACAGGTGATTCTTTTTATAATCTAACTGATTTTTTTGTTGAGTTGTGTGAAAGTCTGAATATGGATAATGGCACAAAAGCTTATATGGTAAAGGAAATTAATCATACTTGGTTGGCGGAGGCTCATTTATACACAAAGCATAGCTTAACAAGTGAAGCGTTATCAAATCTTAGTGGGTCAGTTGTTGACTCGGCTTTACGTGGACATCCTTGGATTGTTATGGGAAAAGGTCGCCTCGGTTTTGGCTATGAGGATTATAAACAGTATGTTCCAGAGGTTGCTATTGCAAGAAAACTTCCTTGGTTTGCTGTTCACAAAAGTCTTGCGGTACTCTCATTAATTCAAGGGCTAACTTGTGATTGCATTTATAAAAAGACGTTGGGGGAAGGTCAGTATAAATCTTTTAAAAACATTTTGATGAATAAAGGATTGGACAGTCAAGAATATTTATTTTTACCAATACATCCTTGGCAATGGTCAAATTGGATTAGCTTAAATTATGCACTTGAAATCTCTGAACAAAAATTACTGTTTTTAGAAATGTCTAAGCATGAGTATTTACCTTTACAGTCTATTCGAACTTTTTCAGATATGACTGATAAAACAGCATATCACATTAAACTACCACTTAGTATTTTAAATACAGCAGTATATCGTGGCTTGCCAAACAAGCGTAATTTTTTTGCTCCGCAAATCAGTGAATGGCTGTTGAGAATACTTAAAAACGACCAACAATTGCAAGAAACCGGTGTTGTTCTATTGGGAGAGTTAGCAACAGTTACTGTAAAACAGCCCGCCTTTGATAAATTAAGCTCTCCACCTTATCAATTTACGGAATTACTGGGTTGTTTGTGGCGAGATAGTGTTGAAAATTACATCACTGATAATCAAAAAGTTATCTCTCAAGCTGCACTTATTCACAAAGATAGACATGATGATTTTTTGTTGCCACATTTAATCCATCGGTCGGGTCTTACGGTTGTTGAGTGGCTAAAAAAATTCTTTAAAGTTTGTGTAACACCATTATTGTATTGGTTGTATCGTTATGGAATTGTATTTTCGCCACATGGAGAAAATAGTCTATTGATACATGAGAATGGCATACCGATAAAAATGGTTTTAAAGGATTTTGTGGATGATATTAATTTAGTTGATGACACTTTTTTTGAACAAGAGCCTAAACCAAAAGAGGTGGGTATTTTGTTAAAACACTCCCCAAAAGATTTGAGTCATTTTATTTTCACTGGGCTTTTTGTTGTGCATTATCGCTATATTTTTGATGTATTACATCAATATTATAATATATCTGAATTTGAATTTTGGAATGAGTTATCAAAGATTATTGATGAATTTCACCATCAACATCCAGAGCTAAATGAGAGGATTGCTTTATTTGATTTAAAAAGACCAAAATTTGAAAAGGTGTGCCTAAATCGTGTTCGCTTTTTTACAAGAGGTTATCAAGATAACGCCAACCGTCCAGAACCCGTGGTTTGCGAACCAATTTGCAATCCAATATCACCACAGTTTCTAAGGTGTGTTGAACATTGATAACATTATTTGTAAAAATGATGAAAATTTTAACGCTTTTATTAGTTTTTGCATGAAAAACGTGCGATTTTTCTCGTTTTTCATTGCAAATACCAATATTCAACACACCTTAATGAGAGAATAGAAATGCTAGAAGTCTATACCGATTCTTTTAATCAAGATCAATGCAGTAAAACCAATCGATTGCCAACTTTATCTCAGGGGTTGCCAAACAACTATATTTACAGAGAAAATGGGGTTGAATTTGGGTTGGTGCAAATACGCTACCCTGAACATATTGAATTGTTGCATCGTTGGATGAATATGCCCCATGTTATCCCTCAATGGCAACTCAATAAATCATTGTCTGAGCTGTTTGTTTATTTTGAAAAAATGTTGGCTGATGATCACCAGCGTCTGTATTTGGTTAGTATTAATGGTGAATGGGTTGGTTACGCCGAAGTTTATGAAGGGGCAAGGGATAGACTATCAGGGTATTATACGGCTGACAAAAATGATTTGGGTTGGCATTTGTTACTAGCAGAGGTACAGGCTGTTGGCAAAGGGTACTTGCGTGCCATCATGCGTCTACTAAGCTTTTTTATTTTTGAACATTCACCTGCTAAAAAAATTGTGGGTGAACCTGATGCAAGTGTAAAACCTTATGAGGTAGTCGCTCAAGAATTAAACTATATGCCCCAATATCAAATTGTAATGCCTGAAAAAACTGCAATGTTATATTTTTGTGACAAAGAAGGGTTTTATTGTAAGTTTGCCCATTATTTAAATGCCAACATTAAAGAGTGATGTTATGCCTATTTTTCTAAATACTATTCAGAACCCAAATAGCTCCTTACCTGTATTTTTACTCGATTTTTCAGGCGAGATTAGTCAAGATGCATTTGATGATTGGTTGATTGCTATGAGTGATTTGTTAGCCAGTGAGCAGAGTTTTGCCTTGATTTACCATAGTCGGACAGGGCTGACACTCCCTGATAACTACCGCCAGATTGAGGCGGTTTGGTACAAGACGCACAAAGAATCGTTCTTTAAATATTGCAAGGGATTAGTCAGAATTGTTGATGATGAGACTCAAAGACAAGCCTTAGACAGTCCTGCTTTTCATAAAGCATGGCGAGTGCCTTATGCGGTGGTGTTATCACTGACTGAAGCCAAAGCATGGATAAACACTAAAATAGGGGCGGTCTGATGATTGTCTCACAACAAAAAAATCGCCATCTTTTGATGATGGTGGCACTGTTATATGTTGCCCATGCCTTGCCTTTGTATTTTTTTAATGTGGCATTGCCTGCCATTTTAAGACATCAAGGCGTTGATATTAGGGTGATTGGCATGCTTTCACTTTTATATTTGCCGTGGGCGTTTAAATTTCTGTGGGCAAGTTATGTGGACAATTATTATTGTGCCAAAATCGGCAAACGCAAAACTTGGTTATTTTTTACTCAAATTATTGTGGTGGTCGGGCTATTTGGGCTTGGCTTTTTACAGTTTTCTGAGATTGTATTATTTCTTAGCATAAGTTTTTTGGTGTCTTTAGCAAGTGCCACTCAAGACATCGCCATTGATGGCTATACAGTGGAACAATTTGATAAGTCATCCTTTGGGCTGGCAAGTGCCATGCAAAGTTTTGGGGTGGCGTTTGGTAGTATGGTGGGCGGTGCTGGCACGCTGTGGCTATATCAGAGATTTGATTGGCAAATGGCGACAATCAGTTTGGCAACAACTGTTGTGCTTATTTCGTGTTCACTATGGTTCTTAAAAGATCAAGACAATCCCAAACATGCTACCAATCTTTCCAAAGCAAGTCTTATTAGGCTTATCAAACGCCCGCAAACTAAATGGTTACTAGCTTTGATTGTGGTGTTTCGCTTTGTGGAAGCTCCGATGATGGCAATGCTAAATCCAATGCTTGTGGATTTTGGTTTTTCACTGTCTCAGATTGGGCTTTTGTTTTCGGTATTTGGAGCGATTGTTGGGATTGGTTCAGCACTTTTGGCAGGGGTATTAATCAAATATATCGACATTGTACGTTGTCTTATATTATTCGGATGGCTAAGAACGGCAGTTTATGCTTTGTTGTGTTTAGGATTGCTATATCCTTTATTGGGTGATTTTTTACCTGCGGTAGGTTTATTAAAAACAGGGTTTATGAGCTTGATGGCAATTAGTGTTTTGCTAATTTTATCTGTTCGCTATTTAACAATGACTGCCTTATATGCTCTGTTTATGAATGCTGCCAATCCCGACCAAGCTGGCACGGACTTTACTTTGTTTGTGTGCGTGGAGTTGCTTGTGTATTTTATCGGCGGGGCGATGAGTGGATTTTTAGTACATCAGTTTGGCTATGACAAGCTATTTTTGTGGCTTGCGATTGGTTCTGGGGTGTCAATGCTTATTTTGCCGACATTGATAAAAAAATTTTCCGTAACAGACTGTTAAACCGTAACAGACTGTTAAAATTTTACTTTTCCATAAGGAGTAATTTATGCGTCATTCCCACTATTTTCAATGGTTATCTTTGCCTTTACTAAGTGTGGCAGTAACTCAGCAGTTGTACGCTCAACCCAATGAATCATTACCAACGGTTGAATTAGAGCCTGTGGTTATTACCATTGATAAGAGCGGTATGGCACTTGCCAATCGTATCACGCAAATGCCCCATACCACCAAAGTTATTTATGAAGAGCAAATTCAAGAGCAAGCAACAGGCTCTCGACAGCTTGCCGATGTGATGGCACAGCTCATTCCAAGTTTGGGGGTAAGTAGTGGCACTACCAGTAACTTTGGGCAAACCATGCACGGTCGTCAAGTACAATTTTTGTTAAATGGTGTGCCTTTGACAGGTTCGCGAGACATCTCTAGACAGCTTAATAGTATCAACCCCAGTCAAGTGGCTAGAATTGAAGTTTTATCAGGAGCAACCAGTATTTATGGGTCTGGGGCAACAGGCGGTTTGATTAATATCGTTACTAAGTCTGATTTGGAAGAGGAGCAATTTGAAACCCGCATCGGTGTACATGGTAGTAAATTATCCAGTGAAGGCATTGGTTATCAGGTAGGTCAGAGTGTGGCAGGTGTCAGCGAAAATGGCAATGTCCTTGCACGACTTGATGTCGACTACCGCACCACAGGAGGGGCATTTGATGCTAGTGGTAAACGCATCGCTCCTGAGCCTGCCCAAACTGATAAGCAAGACAGCAAAAGCCTAAGTGTCAATACAAATGTTGATTGGCAACTTGACGACAAGCAAAATATCAATCTGGCATTGACGCATTATAACGACAAACAAGATACCGATTATGCACCTGATTATGGTAATCGCCTTGCGGTGTTGTTTGGAGAAAAGCCTTCATTAAATGCCATCAAAGGCTTATCATTATCAGAACAGCCAAAAACCACCAAAAGCACCTTTAATATCAACTATCATCATGATGATTTGTGGGGTAACACCATCAATACCAATGCTTATTATCGCAGAGAGAAAGGCAGATTTTATCCCTTTGTTGCCCCGTTTTCGACCGCCAAAGCCCTGCCTATTTTACAAAGCATGAATTTGCCACCAGCCACTTTGGATGCTTATACCAAGGCTCTACAAGCTCGCGCCTATGGGGTGTTACAATCTGAATCTAAGGCAGAGGTACTAGGAGCAAGACTGGCTTTGCAAAGAAAATTTGACCTTGCTCAAAAACCTGTACTACTTAGTTATGGTATCGATTATGAACAAGAAAAAAACCGTCAAGGGGCGACAGGCTATGATTTGACTACCTTTATGCAAAGCAATGGCTTAGAGTTTAAAGATACTGGCAATCACTACACCTATGGACCTGATACCACCTTAAAAACCTATGGCATATTTACCAATGCCAATATTGCTTTAACAGATGATTTAAAAATATCAGCAGGCGTGCGACATCAACGTATAGACAGCAAAACAGACGATTTTGTGCCACCCAGTGAGTCGCTATTGGCTGATTTATTAATCCAAAACAAAGTGCCGTATCAAGCAGGGGTTGTCAATTCTGGCAAAGTAAAGCATCACAAAACTTTGTTTAATCTTGGGGCAAATTATCAATTAACGCCAAATCACAGTATTTTTGCCAACTTTGGGCAGGGATATAGTTTGCCTGACCTGCAAAGGGTGTTACGAGATGTTGGGGCAGGTTTTGTGGTTAATTCTGATAATGTCGAGCCAATCACGGTCAATAGTTATGATGCAGGGTGGGTAGGAGTATTTGGCGGTAGCCGTGCCAAGTTGACAGGTTTTTATAATACATCAGATAAAGTAACCCAGTTTTTAAAAGATTATAGCGTGGTGGTTGCTGATACTGATGAGCGTATTTATGGGGCGGAGTTTGAATTAAATCACAAGATTAATGATAACTGGGCTGTCGGTGGTAGCATTGCCTATACACGAGGTCAATACAAAGATGCAAGTGGTCAGTACAGAGAGCTTGGGGCGTTTCGTATCAGTCCTACCAAAGCCACCACTTTTGCTCAATACACCACACCAAGTGAACATAAATTACGCTTACAACTGCTTGCTATTGGAGGTACAGACAATGCCTATCAAGACAGCTTGGTTGCTACAACCAATCAAAACGTCCGTAAAACCCCAGAGACTAGAATTTCAGGCTATGTTGTGGCGGATTTATTGGGTGAGATAAAACTGCCCAAGGGTCAGCTAAATTTTGGGGTTTATAATTTGATGGATGCCGATTATAAGAGCGTATTTAGTCAAGCTGCCAAAGCAACTTATGGTGAATTATCCAGCTTGTCTGCACAGGGGAGAAGTTACGGGATAAGTTATACCTTAAATTATTGATTAGCATTATGTGCCACAATACCACAAACATCGCCCTAGTGTTTGTGGTTTTTTTATTTTATAATAAAATTTAATTTACCAACAGGAACCCCCATGAAACGACACCCCACCTTACAGCCCCTATCTCGCCAGCACCATTTGGGCTTGGTCATCGCCAACAAAGCCAAATCCGCCACCGATGATGACAAACTTATCCACCATCAAGCCTTGGTGGAGTATCTGACCACTGCCATTCCCACGCATTTTGAGATTGAGCGGACACGCCTTGCCGATGTTATTTTGACAAAATTATCCGATGACAAAGCGGTTAAATTGGCAAAGCAAATGCTTGATGAGCATGAATACATTGAGAGCCTACTTGTCAACACCGACCCAAGCGTGGACAATGTCAAGGAGCTTGCAAATGCTCTGTATGACCATATCCGCTTTGAAGAGCGAGAGCTTTTTCCCATTGCTGAGACGGTGCTAAGCGATGATGAGCTTTTTGCCATTTATGAGGCGAGTGATGAGAATGTAAAATGAACGAGTTAAAAGCTGGGCAATGGAATTAAAAAGCCAAACACCACGTTTGGCTTTCGTTTAATTTTAAAATTAAACATTATTTAAATCCGTCTTTTAATCCCACAATCTGATTAAACACAGGTTTATCGGTGCTATGCTCCACGCTGTCCGCCACAAAGTAGCTTTCACGTTCAAATTGGAACTTGTCATCGCCTTGTGCCTGTGCCAATGACGGCTCTACAATGGCATTGACAACCTTGATGGAATTGGGATTGACATGGGTGAGTACCCATAATGCGTCATCATCAGCATCTGGATTTGCTGTTTTAATGCTGGCAAAATGTTCATCGGATATCTCATCATCTTCAAGGAGCAAATGCTCATACAGTCGCACGGTAGCAGGCACACCATGACTTGCCGATACCCAGTGAATCACGCCTTTGACCTTGCGTCCTTCTGGGTTGTTGCCCAGTGTTTTGGGGTCAATGCTGGCGATGAGTTCTACCACCTTACCTGCATCGTCTGTGATGTATTCTTCAACTTTTAATACATAGCTGTTACGCAGGCGGATTTCGGGGTTTTGGGGTGATAGGCGTTTATAACCGCTTTCAGGTGTGATTTTAAAATCAGATTTATCAATATAGATGGTTCTGGTAAAGGGAATCTCACGCTCGCCATTATCCGCCTGTGGGTGCTTGGGTTGGGTGAGCCAAAGCACGCCATCATCTAAGCGAGCTTTGACCGTGTCTTTTTTAAGTTTTTCAAAATCAACCACCGCTTCATCAAAATTTTTGATGGTAACTTTTAATGGATTTAGCACTGCCATGCCACGATTGGCGGTATTTTCTAGTACGCTTCTGATGCTAAATTCTAATTGGCGAAAATCTACCACACCGTCTGCCTTAGACACGCCAATACGTTCACAAAAATCACGCAAACCCTCGGCAGGATAGCCACGTCTTCTCATGCCTGCAATGGTTGGCATGCGTGGATCATCCCAACCTGACACCACACCCATATCCACAAGGCGTTTTAATTTACGTTTAGACGTCAATGTATGGTCAATGTTTAGGCGACTAAATTCGTATTGTTTGGGTGGTACATCAAAGCCCACTTTCTCAACAACCCAATCATAAAAGGGACGGTGGTCTTCAAATTCAAGCGTACAGATAGAATGTGTAATTCCCTCATGGGCATCTGACAAGGGGTGAGCGTAGTCATACATGGGATAAATGCACCATGTATCGCCTGTTTGATGGTGGTTTGCGTGCATGATACGATAGATGACAGGGTCTCTCATGTTTATGTTAGTGTGATTCATGTCAATTTTGGCACGCAGTACCGCCTCGCCTTCTTTGTATTTGCCGTTTTTCATGTCGTCAAAACGGGACAGATTTTCATCGATGCTGGCGTTACGTTGTGGCGATTCCACAGATGGCTTGCCAAAACCACCACGGTGTTCACGAATCTCATCAGGCGTTTGAAAGTCCACATAGGCATCGCCTTGCTTGATAAGCTGTACCGCCCACTCGTGCAATTTGTCAAAATAATGCGACGCATAACGCACGTCCCCTGCCCAGTCAAAGCCAAGCCATTCCACGTCCGCCTTAATGCTGTCCACATAATCCTGCTTTTCGGCGGTGGGGTTGGTATCGTCAAAGCGCAGGTTACACGCCCCATTAAACTCCTGTGCCACGCCAAAATTTAGGCAAATGGATTTGACGTGTCCGATGTGCAAATAGCCGTTTGGCTCGGGTGGAAAACGGGTCAAAATGCTGTCATGTTTACCGCTTGCTAGGTCATCACGGATAATTTGGCGGATAAAGTCGTTTTTTTCGGGTAGGTCGGTCATAAAAATTCTTAATAAAATAGGGAAATTAACTAGGGTGTGCTGAACTTTTGTATTTGCAATGAAAAATGAGAAAAATCGTACGTTTTTCAAGAAAAAAACGCAGATTGATAGTCATTCTATCAAGCAAGTTTTTGACACAGAAAAACAAGATTTAGCCATTTTTCATGCAAAAACATCATTAAATCTCTTTCCAAACTAAAAATAAACCCTTATAAGTATTGGGGTTGAAGTTTTTAAAAATCCATAAAAATCAGGGTTTGGAAAGAAGTCTATTCTATTTCTATGAACTTTCTAAAATGTAAATTGTGTTATAAAGGTTCAACACACCCTATCTATTCTACAAAATTTTAACTAAAATAACAATTGATTTTGGGTCAAAACTTACGTTAAAATTTTGGCAAAAATACGCCTTGTGATACCCATGTCAAAAATCAGTTTATCAAACAATCAAGCCCTTACCAATCATCAGCCAGATTGCGATAATGTATCAAAAACACCTTGCGATGAAACCGAATATTTATTATCAAGTCCTGCCAATGCCAAACGGCTTTTAAAAGCCATTGATGATGTCAAGCATGGCAGGGCTATCCAAAGGGAATTGATTGATAATTAATACTGCTAAATAATGATTTTTTAAAAAATCCCATAATATTATTACGGGATTTTGGTATTGTTTGGTTAAAATGTCTTTTAAGTATGGGTGCATAAAAGGGGGCGTAACACCCAAAAATCAACACCTATTTTGCCAGCTCATCGGTCTTGACTGCCATAATAAAGTCGTTTTTGTGCAAGCCCTTAATGCTATGCGACCACCAATTCACCGTAACTTTACCCCATTCGGTCAAAATGGCAGGGTGATGCCCTTCGCTTTCGGCAAGCTCGGCAAGCCGATTGCTAAACGCCATGGCATCTTTGAAATTTTTGAATTTAAATACCCGTTTTAGTTGCAAAACAGCAGTATCGCCCACCATTTCTGAGATGACCGCCCAATCAGGCAACTGTTTCATAAACAAGACAAGCTCTTCATCACTCACTTTTGGGGCATCGGCTTGGCACGCTTCACAAAAGGCGGATTTTAGGTCTGTTGTCATGGGATTTTCCTATAAATAAGTTAAGATTAAAATTTAGTTAATTTTTGATTGATTTTGCTTATCAGGCACTTTGTCTTAGGCTTGGGTGCAATTCATAAAGCCCAAGGCTCATCGCTTCATGCACCTTTGCCAAAATGTCCATGTTCGCCACATCAAACAAAGTCTCTTCATCATCAATCACATAATAAATCGGCTGAACCTTGTCAATGCGATAAGGCGTTCTTAGCACGTCCATGATGTCAAAGGGGCGAAGCTCTGGCGTGTCGCTTAGGGCGTAGTTGGTCTCGGCAGGCGAGCTTAAAATCCCGCCCCCATAGATTCGCAAGCCATCAGGGGTATTGATAAGCCCAAATTCCATGGTAAACCAATATAGACGAGCCAAAAACACCCGCTCTTCTTTGGTGGCATTCACGCCCAATTTGCCATAAACTTCGGTAAATTTGGCAAAGGCGGGGTGGGTGAGCATGGGGCAATGACCCAAAATTTCATGAAAAATATCAGGCTCTTGGATATAATCAAAGTCTTCTCTGGTGCGAATAAACGTCGCCACGGGAAATTCTTTGTTGGCAAGCAATTTAAAAAACTTACCAAACGAAATCAGAGCAGGCACGGCAGACGTCCGCCAGCCCGTCTCACGCAAAAGCACATCATCAACATCAAAAAGCTGTGGGATACGCTCATCTGGCAGGTTTAATTTGGCAAGCCCATCAAGATAGGCGGTACAGGCTTTGTTTGGTAGATTTGTCTTTTGGCGTGCAAATAAGTCTCGCCACACGGCATTTTCATCATCGCCATAAGCGATAAATCCTTTTTCATCAGGGATATGGGCGACATAGCTTGTCATAACTTCTCCTTGCTTATGACTTTTACAAACTTAGGTAAAAGTGGTTTGCTCACTTAACGTTACTCTAAAACAAACGTACCCAAAAGACAAATGGGATTTTTGAGTGATTTATTGGATTTTACGATAAGTATCAAAATTGCGATACATTCAAGCCATGATAACCTTTTGTGTGCTTTTGTTGTTTTTTGTGTTATTTATCAAATTTTGGCGATTTTGTGCTATACTACGCCATCTTTTTTCATTTTAACTTAATTTTAAGGAACTCCTATGGATATGCCTGTTGTAGAGTTTGACACCACACACGGTGCGATTGTCATTGAACTAAACGCCGAAAAAGCCCCTGTTACGGTGGCAAACTTCCTTGACTATGTCGAAAGCGGTCATTATGACGGCACGATTTTTCATCGTGTGATTGACGGCTTTATGATTCAAGGCGGTGGTATGGACAGCGACATGAACGAAAAACGCACCGGCACGCCAATCAAAAACGAAGCCGACAACGGTCTAAAAAATGACATCGGCACCATCGCCATGGCTCGTACATCTGACCCACATTCAGCGACTGCTCAATTTTTTATTAATGTCAAAAACAACGACTTTTTGAATTACAGCAGTCCCACACCACAAGGCTGGGGCTATGCGGTATTTGGTAAAGTAACGGACGGCATGGACGTGGTAAACCAAATCAAAGGCGTACCAACGGGGCGTTATGGCTATCACTCAGACGTGCCAACCACACCGATTGTCATTAACTCTGCCAAAGTGGTTTCTAAATAATCAGCCAATAATTAGCCTAAGTTTTTTGGTTGTAGGGGCGAATCACATTCGCCCTTTTTATCATTCATAAAGTCTTGATAAAGTCTTGATAAAGTCTTGCCATGCAACAATTTGACCATTTATTAACCACTTGCCCCCACGATATCCGTACGGTATTTGTCAGTGATTTGCATTTATCAAACGACACACCTACCCTAAATCAGGCGTTTTTGGCACTTATCAAGGATTTGTGTGTTTTGCCAAATCTAAAAAGTTTGTACATTTTGGGCGATTGGTTGGACGGCTGGATTGGCGATGATGATTATTTGACCTTATCCGATGACAAAAAAGCACGGCATTTTTTAACGCCCATTTTACACGCCCTAAAAACGCTCTCTACAAACACCGCCATTTATGTCATGCACGGCAACAGAGATTTTGCCATTCGTCAAAGCCTGTGCGATACCTTTAACGGCAAACTTATCAAAGAACCGCACTTTTTGACATTACAAGATGACACACATATCCGCCTAGAACATGGCGACCGCCTGTGTACTGATGATAAGGCGTATCAGCGTTACCGCAAAATTATCCAAAATCCTGTTATCTCTTGGCTTATTTTAAAACAGCCCCTAGCCCACCGCCAACGCCTTGCCCACAACATCAAAACCAAATCCCAGAGCGATAAACACCAAAAATCCACCACCATCATGGACGTAAACGCCCAAGCGGTCAATCACGCCATGCAAACGTGCAATATCCTACTACACGGACATACGCACCGCCCTGCCGTGCATACATTGGGCGACAAAAAACGCATGGTGCTTGGCGATTGGCGATATGTTGATGACAAAGTGCAAGCGGTGATTGGGGCGGTGAATGGTGATGGCGTGGGGCTTTGGGTGTTTGATTGGTCTGTAAAATAACCGCCCATTTTCAAATTTAGGTAGTAGTCTAAAAAGTATGCTAAACCAG
>NZ_JADFBZ010000047.1:0-23071 GCF_015223095.1 Moraxella sp. K127
GTTTGGCATATCCCAAAAATTCGCCCAATTTATTTTAAAAACTCAACTTCGCCCAACCTTTTTACGGCTCATCACATTTTGCACCGCAAGGGTAACAAGGGCAAGCAGGGCAAGCAGACTTGACAAGGCAAAAGCGGTGGTAAAGGCGTATTCGTTATAGGCAATCTCAATCAAAAGTGGCATGGTGTTTGTCTCGCCCCGAATATGCCCCGACACGACCGACACCGCCCCAAATTCGCCCATTGCCCGAGCGTTGGTTAGGATAATGCCATAGAGTAACGCCCATTTGATATTGGGTAGGGTAACGTGCCAAAACATTTGCCAGCCGTTCGCCCCAAGCGTGAGACTTGCTTCTTCTTCACTGTCGCCAATGGATTGCATGAGCGGAATAATCTCTCGGGCGATAAAGGGAAAGGTTACAAACAGCGTGGCAAGCACAATGCCTGTGGTGGCAAAGATGATTTTTATGCCTAGGCTTTCAAAAAACGAGCCAATGAGTGTATTCGCCCCAAACAGTAGCACAAACATTAGCCCCGCCACAACAGGCGACACCGCAAAGGGTAAGTCTAGTAAGGTGGTGATGATAAATTTGCCCCGAAATTTGTGCCGAGTAATCAGGTACGCCAACGCCACACCAATCACGGTATTGATAGGCAGGACAATGGCGGTGGTGATTAAGGTGAGCTTAATGGCGTGGAGTGCGTCAGGGTCGGCAAGGGCGGACAGATAGGCACTCACGCCGTCTTTTAGGGCTTCATAAAACACGGCAACCAGTGGCACAACGAGCATGACCGCCATAAACGACACCGCCAAAGCGATGAGCGTGTATTTGACCCACGCAGGGTCTTTGGTGGCGGGGTGGTTTTGGTAGTCGTAGGTGGATTGGGTTGCCATGATTGTTCCAAATATTTGATTTTTATGATTTAAATTCTAATCTTAGGGTGTGTGATACGCACCTGATAACTTTAATGCCAAAATCTCGCCATCAAGCCCATCAAAGTCTTTGTATTCTTGATGAACAAAACCATTGTTGGTCAATATTTTACGAGAAGGCAGATTTTTTGGGTCAATAATGGCAAACAGCCGTGTTAATTGCTTTTGCTGTCCAGCAAATGTTATCAATTCTTTGGCAATTTTCCCTGCAATGCCCTTGCCCCAATATTCAGGCAGTAGCATATAGCCAAGTTCGGCTTCGGTGCTGTCCGATGTTTGGATTTCCAATTTTGCCAAACCAACAAACACGCCATTTTCCTGATTGAGAATTTTAAAAATGCCAAAATCAGGGTGTATCTCATTCTTTTTGAGTTCGTTCTCAAAGTCTGTTTGAGCTTCTTTTAATGGAATGGCTCTTTCGGTAATCATCGCCATGACCTTTTCATCACCAACCAATCGGTAATAATCCAAAAAATCATTTTGGGTAAATTTAGCAAGTATTAGGTTCATTGTTTTTCCTTATTAAAAGTATAACTACTTGATTTTTATAAATTTTGTTGCGTGGTACGCACCTTACCAAAAAAGATAAAAATTGCTGTTAATTAGTTTTTGCCCCAAGCCGTGATGATAATTTCCATTGGGCAAAGTTAATTAAAAATAACACCACAAGCGACACAAGGAGCATAAACAACGCCACGCAAGACGCTCCTGCCACGTCAAATTGTTCTAGCTTAGATACGATGATGAGCGGTAGGATTTCTGATTGCATGGGAATGTTGCCTGCGATAAAAATCACCGAACCATACTCGCCTGTGGCACGGGCAAACATCATGCCTGAACCGATGAGCATGGCAGGGGCAATCTCGGGCAGGATTATCTTGACAAAAGTCGTCAAACGGCTCGCCCCCATGACGGCAGACGCTTCTTCAAACTCTACCGACATCTCTGCCAGCACAGGTTGCACCGCTCGCACAATAAAAGGAAACGACACCACAACCAAAGCCAGCCAAATACCAATGGGCGTAAAGGCAATGCGAATCGGCTCGCCTGTCAAAGCCGTGCCAAGTTTGGTGAACACTTGTCCGAACAACCCTGTGGGGGCGTAGAGCGTGGCAAGTGAAATGCCTGTAACCGCAGTCGGCAGGGCAAAGGGCAAATCCACAAGGGCGTTGATAAATGACTTGCCCCAAAAGTCATACCGCACCAGCACCCAAGCGATGAGCGTGCCAAAGACTAGGTTGGTCAAGGTCGCCAAAATCGCCATAGATAGGGATAATTTAATGGCATAAAAAACCTGTGGCTCTTTTATGGTGCTGACAATTTCGCCAAACCCCATGCCAAGCGTGGTCAAAATCATCATGACAAACGGCAAAACAACCAGTAACGACAACGCAAACACGCTCACGCCCAGACTTAGCCCAAAAAACGGCATGATACGTCTTTGCTTGTTGCGGACGGGGGCAGTCGGTGTGGTCGGTGTGGTGTGTGTCATGGTATCTTGTATGTCATAAATGGTAGGCTTATTTTAAAAGATTGGCAAAATTATGATACTGACAAAAAGGAATATGAATTTTCGGTTTTGGGATTTATACAAAACAGGCATAAGAAAGCCCGTACATTGACGGGCTTATGTGGATTAGAGATATTAGCAGGCTAAGTCATAACCATTTTCACAGGTTTTGGCAAACCATAGTTTGGCGGTGTCTAAGTCTTGCTTTACACCTTGTCCATTATGATACATTACCCCAAGAGCAAATTGAGCATTGGCAAATCCTTGACCGGCGGATTTGGTAAACCATTCAAATGCTTTGGTATAATCTTGTTTAACGCCCTGTCCATAAACATACATCAACCCTAGATTATTTTGAGCTTCGGCAAATCCTTGACTGGCGGATTTAGAGTACCATTCAAAGGCTTTAATGTAATCTTGTCTTACCCCATACCCTTTTTCATACATCACCCCAAGATTATGTTGAGCTTGGGCAAATCCTTGACTGGCGGATTTAGAGTGCCATTCAAATGCTTTTTGATAATCTTGTTTTATACCGTGTCCGTTGTAATACATCACTCCAAGATTATTTTGAGCTTCGGCATATCCTTGATTGGCGGATTTGGTGTACCATTCAATAGCTTGGGTGTAATTTTCTTCCAAATCATAAGCCACAGCCAAATAAAACTGCAATTTAACATTATTAGAATTTTGTGCAAGCTCATTTTGACAAATAACAATGGCGGATTGGGGGCTTGTGTCATACAGCTCTTGGCAACTTTGGTTTTGAGCTTGGGCTTGGTTTACACAGCCTGTTAGCGTGGCAATTAGGGCAAAAATAATCAATTTGGTTTTCATGGGTTTGGCTTAGGGTTATCTTAAAAGTTTGGGATATGTTAGC
Organism: Moraxella sp. K127; assembly: GCF_015223095.1. Lineage (NCBI taxonomy): Bacteria > Pseudomonadati > Pseudomonadota > Gammaproteobacteria > Moraxellales > Moraxellaceae > Moraxella > Moraxella sp. K127. Next base: position 3,324 of record NZ_JADFBZ010000047.1, read on the forward strand.
CGAAATTGGTGTGATAGGCAACAGTTAAGTAATATCGCCATTGATAGGCTTGTATGTTTAGCGGTATTGGCAGGCTCGTAGATGACCATTTTCACAGGCTTTGGCAAACCATTGTTTGGCGGTGCTTGGGTTTTGTTTTACACCATCTCCGTTGTGATACATCATGCCAAGATTATATTGGGCTTTGGCATTGTCTTGATTGGCAGACTTGGTAAACCATTCAAGGGCTTTGGTATAATCCTGCTTTACGCCTTGTCCGTTATAATACATCACCCCAAGATTATACTCGGCTTCGGCATATCCTTGGTTGGCAGATTTGGTAAATAACTCAAAGGCTTTGGCGTAATCCTGCGGTACGCCTTGCCCTGTGTAGTACATTGCTCCAAGACTGTATTGAGCTTTGGCATATCCTTGGTTGGCGGATTTAGTATACCATTCAACGGCTTTTTTATAATCTGCTTCCAAATCATAAGCATATCCCAAATAAAACTGTAATTGGGCATTATTAGGATTTTGTGCAAGTTCCTTTTGGCAAATAGTCATGGCGGATTTTGGATGAATGGCGGATTGGGGATTGGTAAGATAAAGCTCTTGGCAACTATGGCTTTGTGCTTGACTTTGTGCTTGGGCTTGGTTTACACAGCCTGTTAGCGTGGCAATTAGGGCAAAAATAATCAATTTGGTTTTCATGGGTTTGCCTTAGGGTTGTCTTAAAAGTTTGGGATATGTTAGCCGAAATTGGTGTGATAGGCAATAGTTAGCCACTTAAAAGACACGCTTAATATTTTGCCATTTTAAACGCAAAAAAGCCCGCAAAACGGGCTTAAAATCATTAATATGCTTTTGGCTTATTGCGACACTCGCCCTGTCGCCCCCACCGCCAATGTGTCATACACGCCACCTTCTTTAAAATAAGTCGTCATGATAGACTGCCAGTCGCCAAATACGTCATTGGGGAAAAAGGTCTGAATTTGGGGGAATTTGTCGGCGTGCTTGGCAAGAATGTCGGGGTTACTTGGGCGTAAGAAATACTTGACCGCAAGCTCTTGCCCTTCATCGCTGTATAAGTGTTCTAGGTAGGCTTTTGCCACGTCTGTCGTGCCTTTTTTGGCGGTAACTGCGTCCACGACTGCCACAGGGTTTTCGGCACTCACGGTATAGCTTGGGTAGATGATTTGGATATTGCCAAATTTTTCTTTGATGACGTTGGCTTCATTTTCAAAGGTGATTAGCACGTCTCCTATCTGACGTTGGGCAAATGTCGTGGTTGCCGCCCGTCCGCCATTTTCAAAAACTTTAACGTTGCCAAGCAACCCCTTGACAAACTCATGCGTTTTGGCTTCGTCTTTATTAAAGGTGTGTAGCCCATAGCCGTACGCCCCTAAGAACGCATAGCGACCATTGCCTGATGTTTTTGGGTTGGCGATGATAATCTCTTTGCCGTCTGTCGCCAAATCTGCCCAGTCCTGAATGCCCTTAGGGTTGCCGTCTCGCACGATAAAGACAATCGTACTGGTAAAGGGAATGGCGTTGTTAGGCAGATTTTGTCGCCATTTGCCGTCCACAAGCTGACCCTCAGCAAGCAGTTCCACGTCCGAGCCTTGATTCATCGTAACCACATCCGCTTCTAGTCCGTTTTTGACCGATAGGGCTTGTTTGCTTGACCCGCCGTGTGATTGCTTGATATTGACTTTGATGTCAGGATTAACGCCTTGATAATGCTTGATAAAAATGGGATTATAATCCTTATAAAAATCCCGTGCCACGTCATAGGACACGTTTAACAGCTCCACTTGACCGCTTGCGTTGCCTGTTGTGGCTTTGTTGTCGGCAGTTTGGTTGTCGCCCCCACAAGCAGTTAAGACAAGGGCGGATAGGGCAATACTTAGGGGTAATAGGGCAGTTTTCATAAGATAGTCCAATGTTAGTCCAAGTTAAAAAGATGAGTTATTGTAAATGACAATGCTTAAAATGATTAGGGTAAAAATGGGAAATCGTTATTCGGTTTGGGAATTTATGGTGGGGGAAATTAAACTTCCTGCAAAACTAGTTTTCCGTTCGCCCTGAGCCTGTCGAAGGGTAGCGGAAAACCGTTATGGGTAGGCATAGCTTACCACGAACGGTTTTCTTTAATTTGGGGTTTTGCAGGAAGTCTATTGGTTTAAATTTTTTGGAAAATTGCCAATGTTAATTATAATAAAAAAGGGGCAAACAAATTGCCCCTACGGTTTAAAAACAAAAAATCACACCCCTTGATAATACCGTTTTAACACCGCCAGTACCTCAGGTCGGCTAAATGTTTCGGGCACGTCATCGCCATTTGACAAAGCGGTTCTTAATGCTGTGCCTGAGATTTTGACGTGGTGGGACGAGTCGTGCGGACAGGTTTTGGTGCTTGCCATACCGCCACAGCCATGACAATAAAACGTCCAGTCAATCTTTAAAGGCTTGGTAATAAGTGCGTCCTTGTCAATGGTGTCAAAAATCTTTTGAGCATCAAATGCCCCATAATAATCGCCCACGCCTGCATGGTCTCGCCCCACGATGAGATGACTGCACCCATAATTTTGGCGGAATAGGGCATGAAGTAGGGCTTCTTTTGGGCCGGCATATCGCATATCTAGGGGGTAGCCTGCCTGAATGACAGTGTCTTTTTTGAAATAATTGTCAATCAGCACGCCAATGGCTTCTTGGCGGACATTGGCAGGAATGTCCCCTGCTTTTAGCTTGCCCAAGAGTGAATGCACCAGTACACCGTCGCAGATTTCTATGGCGATTTTGGCAAGATACTCGTGCGAGCGGTGCATGGGGTTACGGGTTTGAAAGGCAGAGACGGTTTTCCAACCTTTTTGTCTAAACATTGCCCGAGTCTGGGCAGGGGTTTTGTAAATCTCGGGGTAGTCAGTGGGAAATTCGCCTTGACTAAACACTTGTACTTTTCCGCCCAAATACACATCGCCACTGCCTAGCACCTGTGCCACGCCCACATGGTTGGGGTCGGTCGTGCCAAAGGTAGCTTGGCATTCGGCGGTTTTGTTGGGGGTGTAAATGTCGCTAATGGTCAGCACGCCCATGAGTGCGTCTGTGTCGTCCACGAGAGCCACGCTGTCGCCCACGCTTAGGGTGTTTGCGGTGGCGGTGTCGGTGGATAGGGTAATGGGAATGGGGAAAAACACGCCCTGATAAGTGCCGTCCACACCGCCTTGGGCGAGCGTCATGCTAGCTATCACGCCTTCATAATCGGCTTGCCCCATAAAGCCATCAAGGGGCGTAAATCCGCCAATGCCAAGCATGATAAGGTCGCCACGCTCACGGCTGGATAGGCGAATCTGGGGTAGGGTTTGGGCGTGGGCGTAAGCGGTTGTTAAAGTGTCGCCTGTCAATGCAAGCGGTATCAGGGTGGGACTGCCGTGCGGTGGCACAAGGTCGGTATAAATGTCGTCCGTGCTAAACGCTTGCTCGTTTTGGGCGGATAGGGTGGATAGGTCGGTCATGGCTAAGTTCCTGTTGGCTACATTGGATAAAAGTAAAAGTAGCCATATCTTATAGAATTTTGCCAAAATTTAACTATGCCAAATCATGATAAAGATAGGCGGATTTTTCATGTGGCAAGTTTAGGGCGTGCCTGTATAAACACACGTTGGTAAATGTCGCCCAATGTCTGCAATATCGGGCGTGGTGCATTGCCAATCAATGTAGCTGTCTTGATGAATGGTGGGTGTAAAAATCAGCACACCTTTACTTTGGGCGTTGTCAATGGTGATGGTAATGACCGAATTGCTGTCCAAATCAACCGACTTGATTTTACTGCTGGGTGTCCAGTTGGACGGCAAATTAAGCTCGGCAAGTGATGTTGGCAGTTGTCCCCTGTCTATTAGGTAGACTTGCATTTCCATTTTCAAATGGCTTATGGCGGATTGAGCCAATTGTATGCTTTCGTGGTCAAAGGCGATTTGTTTGAATTCCGCCATTTTTTCATCGTTTTTAATGCTCAGCTCTTGTTCAATGTGGTTAATGGCTCGCTTTTCTGCTTGCCCGCTCATCATATAAAACACCAAGCCAATCAATACCGCCAAAAGCACAATGATAATGCCAAGTAGTGTATTGGTTTTCATAAGATTTCCTGTTTTGGGGTTTAAAAAATCCACTCAAAAGAGTGGATTGATAACAATCAGATTTATGACATCTGATGACCAGCACCTTAATAAGCAACAGCAGGTGCTTGCGAAGCTGAAATACCTGCGAATGCAATACCCAAAATGATATAAACACCCATTGCCATGAAGAATTTTTTCATGGTGCTAATGCCGCTATCGTCCATCTCATCACGCTTGGTAAAGAAATAGATGATTTGTGGAATGGGCGAGAAAAAGATACCCAACGCCAAAAATAGCGTATTATCTTTCATAACGATAAGCGATTTTACCCAAAACCAAAGAACTGCTATCGCTACAATTGCCAGTAAGATTAACAAACTCATAGCCATAATAATCTCCTAAGATGTACAAACGTCCGCATAATAGCAAAAAGTTTATGATAAATCAATACAATTGAAAAATATTGTCAATATTTTATAAGAAATCTGTAAGGTGTATCCGTCTTTGGTGTTTGTAATGAAAACGCCTATTTTAACAAGCAGAGAAGTCGCATGCTTTTGCTGCAAAATATGAATTGAATTGTAAAATTCCCATTAAATTTCATAAAATATTACCAATGTCAGGCACACCCTAAATCCTTATCATACTTTATAATAATGCCATCAATATTTAAGATGCTCTAATAACGTCCAACATGCCCATTAATTTATAAATAAAAACACAACAGCTCTCGCCATTGTGTTTTTATTTTTATTTCAATTATAAATTGAGCAATCACAATCCACGGCATTGGTCTTCTTTGTTGCCGTTTACGCTATTACTACCGCCTGTTACAGCATGGCGATTGCTTTTGCATTGTAGGTTGCCATCCACGGTGTTGCCTTTGACTTGGCTTGTGCCACGGTTGTCAAATAGCTGAATGTCACCATCAACACGCACGTTTTGTATGCTGGTATTACCTGAGTTTTTCACTTGGATATTGCCGTCCACAAAGCCACCTGACACACGCACGCTGTTTGCGTTTTCGGCTTGAACATCGCCTTCAATATTTGCTGAATTGATGATGAGTGAGCCACCACGATAGACCTTGACATTACCGTCCACATGAGTGCTGTTTAGGGTGCAAGTTTTGCCTTGTTGAACCACGACATCACCGTCAATGTGTTGCTTGCCAATTTTTCCTTGGCAGGCAAAGTCATCAGCATGAGCGGACAAACTAACAAAGGCAAGTAGGGGTAGGGCGATGAATTTGAGTGCTTTCATAGATTTTCCTTCAAAAAAGTGCCAGTTGGTTGGCAGGCGTATAATAGCAAAAAATCTCGGTCATAAACTTGTCATATTGTTGCAAAAAAGTAGTTATGTGACAATTACTTACAGATGTTAGAAACATATGTTTACAAAATTAAAGGCTCTTTTACTTATCCTTTGTTGTGTGTGGTTTTTTGGTGCACTCAACCAACTTGATATTTACCACGGGTTTGTAGAGGTGTGCTGAGCACACCCTTTGATGACATTACCGTGCAGGGCGTGCACAGCACGCCCCTACATCCAAACATCATTGTGTTTGTAGTAATTTTAAAGTTTATTGGGTATAAATTCGCTTAGTGGTGGCATGAATAACCATCGTCAAAAATAATTGCAAAAGCCTATGGCAGATATCGGTAAACATCAAATTTGCCAGACGTATGGTAAGCCAACACCATAAAAACACCAAAATACCGCCCATTAGAGCGGTATTTTTGATTTGATAATTAATAATCAATTTTTCAATCAATCTTCATAATTATCAATACTCGGACAAGAACAAATCAAATTCTTATCCCCATACACATCGTCCACACGCCCCACGCTCGGCCAGAATTTGTGAGCCTTGATATAAGGTAGGGGGAACACCGCTTCTTCGCGACTGTATGGGTGCGTCCAGTCGCCCGTTACGACAAAGGCGGTGTGCGGGGCATTGACGAGCGGGTTATCGTCTGCTGTCCAGCCGTCCGCTCCTGCCTTGACTTTTAGGGCTTCTTGCTTAATTTGTTTTAATGCTGAGATAAAGCGGTCAAGCTCGTCAATACTTTCGGACTCGGTTGGCTCAATCATGAGCGTACCTGCCACAGGGAACGACATGGTCGGAGCGTGAAAGCCATAGTCCATCAAGCGTTTGGCAATGTCGGTCTCGCTAATGCCTGTCTCTTCTTTTAATGGGCGAATGTCCACGATACATTCGTGAGCAACAAAGCCATTTTTGCCGGTGTACAAAATCGGATAGTCATTTTCTAGCGATTTGGCGACATAGTTGGCGTTCAATAAAGCACGCTTAGTCGCTGATAAGAGACCGTCCGCCCCCATCATCGTGATATACATCCACGAGATTGGCAAAATGCTTGCCGAACCATAAGCAGACGATGACACCGAGCCTTGACCGTCAGGGGCATTCATCACGCCTGTTACGCTGTGGCTTGGCATGAATGGGGCAAGGTGCGATTTTAGACCGATTGGACCCATACCAGGGCCACCGCCACCGTGTGGGATACAGAAGGTTTTGTGCAGGTTCATGTGTAGCACGTCCGCCCCCACGTCCGCAGGTTGCATGATAGCCACTTGGGCGTTCATGTTTGCCCCGTCCATGTACACCTGTCCACCATGCTTGTGGATAAGCTCGCAAATATCACGAATGCCTTCTTCATACACGCCATGCGTGGACGGATAGGTAATCATCAAGGCACCCAAACGCTCGCTGTACTCTTCACATTTGGCTTGTAAATCCGCCACGTCCACGTTGCCCTTGTCATCGGTTGCCACCACCACGACTTTCATGCCAAGCATTTGGGCGGTTGCAGGGTTGGTGCCGTGTGCCGAGCGTGGGATTAGGCAGACATCACGTCCGCTCTCGCCACGGCTTTCATGATAACGGCGAATGAGTAGCAGACCTGCATACTCGCCAGACGCACCAGAGTTGGCTTGCATACTAATCTCGTCAAAGCCTGTGATTGCTCGCAGTTGGGCTTGCAGGCTCTCAATCATCTCATGATAGCCTGCCACTTGCTCTTTTGGGGCAAATGGGTGAACATTGGCAAACTCATTCCAAGTAATCGGCAACATCTCGCTTGTGGCGTTGAGTTTCATTGTACAAGAACCGAGTGAAATCATCGAGCGGTTCATCGCCAAATCCTTATCTTCTAAGGATTTTAGATAGCGGAGCATTTCGTGTTCGGTGTGATAGCTGTTAAAAGTTGGGTGCGTGAGAATCTCATCTGTGCGAAGTAGCTCGCCCAAAATCACTTCTGCTTTATCAAGCTCGCCTGTCGCCCCAAAAATTTTGCACAATTCATCAAATTCATCTCGTTCGGTCAATTCATGAAATGACACAGAAATGCCGTGATTGTCGTGCTTCCATAGGTTGTAGCCTTTTTCACTGGCAAGGGCGTACACTTTATCGGCTTGTTCTTGATTGTCAAAATCCACAAGCACGGTATCAAAAAACACGTCATGACGTACTTTTAATCCTGCTGATTTCACCGCCTTAGCAAAGGCGACCGCTAGGGCGTGAATGCGTGTGGCAATGCGTTTTAGACCGCTTGCCCCGTGATACACGGCATACATACCTGCTAGGTTGGCAAGCAACACTTGGCTTGTGCAGATGTTTGAATTGGCTTTTTCACGGCGGATATGTTGCTCACGGGTTTGCAGTGCCATGCGTAGAGCGGTGTTGCCTTGTGCGTCTTTTGATACGCCGATGATACGACCGGGGGCAGAGCGTTTGTCTTTGTCTTTAAAGGCAAAATAGGCAGCGTGCGGCCCCCCAAAGCCCATTGGCACGCCAAAACGCTGAGTGCTACCTAGGGCAATGTCCGCCCCCATGTCGGCAGGGGATTTAAGTAGTACAAGGCTCATGATGTCGCTTGCAACAATGGCGTACGCCCCTTTTTCTTTGACGTTTGCGATAATGTCGGTCAAGTCCACCACATCGCCGTCCCTGCCGACATATTGGAAAAACGCCCCAAAAAACTCACCATTTTTGGCAACGTCAAAATCGCCCACCACCACATCAAAACCAAAATATTTGGCACGAGTGCGAATCACATCAAGGGTCTGCGGATAGGTACGCTTGTCCACAAAAAAGGCATTGGATTTTGATTTGCTCACACGTTTTGCCATTGCCATGGCTTCGGCGGCAGCGGTTGCTTCATCAAGCAGACTTGCCCCAGCAAGCTCCATGCCTGTTAGGTCAATGCACACTTGTTGGAAATTTAGCAGGGCTTCTAGGCGACCTTGGGCAATCTCGGCTTGATAAGGGGTGTAGGCGGTGTACCAACCGGGGTTTTCTAGCACATTACGCTGTATCACGGCAGGCAGGCGAGTGGGCGAGTAGCCTTGCCCGATATAGCTTTTGGCAACCGTGATTTTGTCCGCCATACCACGCAGTTTGGCAAGGGCTTCATGCTCGGTTGTGGCACTTGGCAAATCAAGCGGACGGTTTATGCGTACCGACTGGGGAACGACCGCATCAATAAAGGCATCAAGATTGTCAAAACCAACGGTTTTTAGAAGTTTGGTTTCATCGTCTTGTTTGTTGCCCAAATGACGCTCCACAAAGGCGTTTTGGTTAAACAAATCATTAAAGGTGTTTAAGGTCATGATAAAATCCTTATAATCAAGGTTGGGAATTTAATAAAAAATAGCACTTTTTCAATGACATTTTTTATTAAATTAAGTCAGAAGCAGGATGCGTTATACACACCTGTTTTTTATAATAAATAACCAAATTCATTTTCTCTTGGGTCTTGACCATATTTGTTATCGCCTTTCGTACCTGAAAAATACGTTAAAAAAAGCAAGGGTGGAAAGAATATACAACCTAATAATAACCAACTACTAAAATTTGCATCATGTAATCGGCGTACGGTAACTGAAAAATAAGCGATTAAGCAAACTATAACAATAAAAATGTTAAAAGAAAAAATTAATACCGAATCGGTTTTTAAAGATGAAATTAAACGACCAATTACGATAGCACCCAATAAAGAGGCGTAGACAAACCAACCACGTCTAGCGGTTCTCCCTTTAAAATCAAAAAGCCTAATTGTTAAGGCATAAAAGAAGTAATTTAATAAAATTTTAGCCATGTCCAAAAATGTTGTATTTTCAATTCTTGATAAAATAAAACATATGACAATTAGGGCGATAAAAAGGAGCATATAGTTAAATATAAATGTTTAATCGGTGCGTTATACACACCCTACAATTAAATGAAATTATTACAAAGGGCAAAACGTTGCCATTTTGCCCTTACTAAATTACAAAGAACCTTCGTATTCTTCGGCACTTAGTAGGCTGTCATAATCGCTAGGATTAGCAGGCTTGATTTTAAAGAACCACGCTTTACCATAAGGGTCTTCGTTGGCAAGCTCTGGGCTGTCTACTAGCTCATCGTTAATCTCAACGATTTCGCCTGCGATTGGGGCGTAGACATCGCTCGCTGCTTTAACAGACTCTACAACGGCAATTTCTTCATCGGCAGAAACGGTGCGACCGACTTCTGGCAATTCCACAAATACCACATCGCCAAGCAAATCTTGGGCGTGGTCTGTGATACCAACGGTGATGATACCGTCATCTTCTAGTTTTAGCCATTCGTGGCTGGCAACGTATTTTAAATCGCTTGGGATATTACTCATGGGTTTCTCCTAGTGAGTGGGTTAAAATTACTTTTCGCATTGTTTGGTGGTTTCGTTATAAGAACCGCCATTATCCAAACATTGGTCTTTGGCATCACAGCCACTTAGGGCAAATACACATACGATGATAAATGATAAATAACGCATTTTCTCTCTCACTTGATAAGGGTGTATCTACACCCTTTTGTTACTCAAACTGCTTTTCGCCATTTCTCACAAACGGCAATTTTAATACACGCACGTCCACTTCCTTGCCACGCATGATGACTTTGGCACTCTCACCCTTAAAGTCGGCAGGCACACGAGCGATTGCGATAGATTGGTTGAGACTTGGGGAGAATACGCCACTGGTGGTAATGCCGTTGCCGTTTTCGGTAACGACTTCCATACCCGCACGCAGTACACCGCCTTTGGCAAGTAGTAGACCGACTTGGCGGACTTTGACACCGTCATTTTTTAGGGCGACAAGGGCGGATTTGCCGACAAAATCACGGTTTTCATCTTTTAAATCCACCGTCCACGCCATACCTGCTTCAAGGGGGCTGACATCATCGTCCATGTCGTTGCCGTATAGGTTCATGCCCGCTTCCATTCTTAGAGTATCTCTTGCCCCAAGTCCGCATGGGGCAACACCTGCCTTGACAAGCTCATCAAAAAATCCAACCGCTTCCCCTGCTGGCATGACCACTTCCACACCGTCTTCACCTGTGTAGCCTGTGCGAGCGACAAACCAATCACCGCCTAAGTCCACACCGACAAAGGGTTTTAGGGTGTTTACTTTATCCGCCCACTGGGGCTTGACGGTAAGGAGCTTGGCAATGGCGTTTCGCCCTTGTACGGCAAGCATGGCGACATCATAGCGGGGGGCGAGCGTTACGCCAAATTCTTCACCAATTTTGGCAAAGTGGGCGGAGTCTTTTTCACGGGTTGCCCCGTTTGAGACGATACGATAAGCGGTCTCGGACTCGTTCATGCGATAGACGATTAGGTCATCGATGACACCGCCTTTGTCGTTGAGCATTCCAGAATATAAAGCCTTGCCGACAAAGGATAATTTGGCGACATCGTTGGCGAGCAGTTTTTGTAAAAAGGCTTTGGCGTTGTCGCCCGTTACGTCCGTAACCAGCATATGCGAGACATCAAACATCCCTGCGTCTGTCCGCACGGCGTTGTGTTCGTCAATTTGTGAGCCATAATTGACAGGCAATTCCCAACCACCAAAATCGACAAGTTTGCCATTATGGGCGGTGTGAGCGTCAAATAGGGGGGTGCGTTGTGGGGCGTGTGTGGTCATGGGGTGTCCTTAGTTATTGTTAAAAAACAAAATATTGTTAAACAACAAAAATCCTATTGGCAAAACTGCCAAAAAAACACCCCATCTGTCCTGTTACCTGAGATTTTCGCTAAGTGATTTGTAAGTCGCCAAACCCAAAAACCAAATCACCTGCTTCTTCCCTTCGGTGGTGCAAGCACGCTCTCCAGAGTGGTTAATTTGTGGTGCTACCACAAATTAAGTCTTTCAGTCCTTGTTACCTGAGCGATTATAGGGGGTTTCAAATCCCAAAAAATGGCTTGGGATTTACAACATTACGCCTTCGGTGATTGCTTTTTTGCAATGCTCTCCTGAAAAACACCCCTATTATGAAAAAAAATGCTACAATTTACAAGTAAAATTTGCAAATTTTATAAAATAATTTACGTTAATCCGAGCCTAAAATATCATAACTTATTGATTATTAAATGGTTGTTCTTTTTTTTGGTAGGGGCGAATCATATTCGCCCTTGATAAATTAATCACTTATATAAAGTTGAAAATAAGGTATAATTTGTAAAGTTGAGTTTTTTAATTGAGATTAAGGTATAAAAATGCACTGCGATGTTTATAAATTCCCCAAAAGCCCCGACTGGTATGTCTATATCGCTCGCCCAAATTATCCTGACGACACCGATGAACTCTGTGATTGGCTAGGCGTGCTACCGTCTGACATACGAGCCAAATTGGGACTTGGTCAATTTGTCATGCACCTAGATTTGTCAGAACGCACCAAACTTGCCCAAGCGGACATTGAGACGGTCAAAGTCCGCCTTGCCGAGCAGGGCTATTATGTGCAAGCTCCGCCAGCAGACGTATTGGCACAGCAAGCCCTAGCCCGTGCCAAAGCCTTGCAGGATAAGAAGTACGATTAAAATTATCAAGTTTTTAAAAAATATGCTAAAATAGGGCGATTATTTTTGTGATTAATGCATTATGGATTGGTTAAAAGAACTCATCAAAAGTCTGCCCTTAGATGTCATTAGTGAGTACATTGCCGAGCTGGTACTTTGGTGGTCAAATCTGGTCAAAGACGTGCCGGATAATGATTTGCCGTTTTTGGCGTATGTGGGTGCTTCCATTTTGGTACTACTTTTGCTTATCTTTGTCGTGCGTGTTATTCCACGCCCCATTGGCGGTATGTTGTGGGCATTGGCGGTGGCGGTGCTTTTGACCCCTGGGGATACATTGACGGGCACAGGGCAGATTGCCCCTGCGGTGGCAAATGTGGCTCACAGCATTTTGATGGGCGACACAGCAGGAGCCAAAAGTGCCTTTTTACCGATTTTGGTGGTGTTTATTGTTTTGCTACTTGTGGGGGCGATTTGGCAGATTTTGCGTGGTGTGATTGAAGTGAACATCGCCAAAGCCAAAGAAAAAGCTCGCATCAAAGAAGAAAAACGCCTGCTCGAAGAAGCTGAGAAAAACGCCCAAAAATCTTAAATTTCTCTTTTCTTTATAAAAAATTTCGTGTATAATAACGCACTTTGTTAAATGATTGGTTTGTATCAATCAATTTTCAATCTCCTTGCTGTTATCTATGATAATGGCTGTTTTAATCCGTAGGGAGTCCTTATGAGACATTATGAAGTGGTGCTGCTGGTACACCCAGACCAAAGCAACCAAGTTGCCGACATGGTAACCAAATACCGTTCTATCGTCGAAGACAATGGCGGTAATAACCATCGTCTAGAAGATTGGGGTCGTCGCCAATTAGCCTACCCAATCAACAAAATCCACAAAGCACACTATGTTCTATTGAACATCGAGTGTAACGATGAGACGTTGGCACAGCTAGAAGAGCTGTTCAAATACAATGACGCCATCATTCGTAGCCTAATCATCCGCCGTGATGAAGCCATCACTGAGCAATCTCCTTTGGCAAAAGAAGCCGAAGACAAACGCACTCGCAAAGCCAACCGCCGTAACGATGTTCGCACTCAGGAAACTGAGAGTGAAAACACCGCAAGCGAATAATTAAGGAGATAACTCATGGCACGTTTCTATCGTCGTCGTAAATTCTGCCGTTTCACCGCAGAAGGCATTACCCACATCGATTATAAAGATGTAGAACTTCTAAAACAATACATCAGCGAAAATGGCAAAATCACCCCAAGCCGTATCACTGGTACTTCTACCAAGTATCAACGTCAGCTTGCGGTTGCCATCAAACAAGCTCGTTATTTGGCTCTATTGCCATATACCGACAACCACAAGTAATTAGGAGACCATCATGCAAGTTATTCTATTACAGCGTGTCGTTAATCTTGGTAAACTTGGCGAGACTGTTGATGTAAAAGCAGGTTACGGTCGTAACTTCCTAATCCCACAAGGCAAAGCACTACCTGCCAACGAAGCAAATATTGCTAAGTTTGAAGCACGCCGTGCCGAGCTAGAAGCACAAGAAGCCCAAGAGCTACAAGAAGCTCAAAAACGTGCTGATGCTCTATCAGACGTGAATGTCATCATGCGTGCCAAAGCAGGTGATGAAGGCAAGCTATTTGGCTCTATCGGTACTCGTGACATCGCTGACGCACTGACCGCTTCTGGCTTGCCAGTTGACCGTGCAGAAGTGAAGTTGCCAGAAGGCACTCTACGTCAAGTGGGCGAATACAAAGTTACCATTCAACTTCACCATGACATCACTGCTGACATTTTGGTTACCATTTTGTCAGAAGACGGTGAGAGTAAAACTGATGAAGATGATGAATAATTAATCATCATTCAGAAGATAACCCCCGAACTGTTTGGTTTGGGGGTTTTATTTTGACTTGATAAATTACCCGTCAAACAAATCAAGCTGTTCTACCATGTCGTCAAGACGAGTTAGGTTTGAGAACGTAACCCCAACCAAGCGAATGGGGAGTTCTCTGGGGATGTGATGAAATAAGTCGATCAGATAAGGTTTGACACTGTCGCTGTGCTTAAAAGGGGATTTGACAGAGACCGAGCGTGTAATTTGGCTAAAATCGCTGTATTTGATTTTTAAGGTGACGGTATGGGCGGTCAATTCTCGTTTGATAAGGTCGGCAAAGGCACTCTCATTTCCCCCAAAAATCTGAGCTAGAATAAAATCATCATCATTAGAATTGTGCAAAAAAGTAATCTCTGTGCCGATTGATTTACGCACACGTTCGGGTTTGACCGCCCGCTCGTCCTTGCCGTGGGCGATGTCATGATAAAACTGCCCCCGCTTGTTGCCAAACAGTTGAACCAGCTCATCAAGGGGGAGTTTACGAAGCTCTCCCCCTGTACTGACTCCCATCTCATGCAGGCGTTTGGCACTTGCCTTGCCGATACCAAAAAAACGCTCAATGGGCAACTCTGACAAAAACTCATCCGCCATGTCAGGCGTGATGACGGCAATGCCATTGGGCTTGTTGATGTCGCTTGCGATTTTGGCAAGCATTTTGTTAAAAGACACCCCTGCTGATGCCGTCAGTCCTGTTTCATCAAAAATCGCCTGACGGAGCCAGTTTGCCATGAGTGTGGCTGACCCACCACAATGGGGCTGACCCGTGACATCTAGATAGGCTTCATCGAGTGATAATGGCTCGACAAGGTCGCTCAGTCGCCCCATGATGTCTCGAATCTGAGTGCTGATATCACGATAGACATCAAAGCGGGGACGGACAAAAATGGCGTGGGGGACAGCGTTTTTTGGCTTCATAACAGCTCATTGCCGAATGCACGCCAAAGGAGCGAATCTCATAACTTGCCGCCGCGACCACACCACGTCCATTGGGGTCACCACCCACCACAAGGGGCTTGCCACGATAGGCAGGATTATCTCTTTGCTCAACGCTGGCAAAAAAAGCGTCCATGTCTAGGTGGATGATTTTTCGCATGATGAATTTGGTTTAAAAAGTTAATGATAATTTAATCTTTTAAAATACAACCCGCTTTTCTTAAAAACGATTTGATGTCTTTGCAATGATAATCTTCAATATTAATATTCATAATTTTAAGCTGTTCTTCAATGTAATCTAAATCAGTATAACCATACTTATCTTTAACGGGAGCTTTATCAATCATGAGCATTATTTTATGCTTTAAAGGTTTTGTGATGTATTTGATTTGGGGTGTTGATTGTCTCATTGGTGTGATGTGGGGAGTTCTAGTTCGGATGCATAGAACTTCATCAACAGTTTTTATTTCAAAAAAATCCAATTGATTTAGCAATGAACGCCATTTGGCATAACCATAATCACTGGCTTTTATCGTTGGGTAATTTGCATTCAAGTATTGTGTAACTTTTTTAAATTCTGAATATCCGTTTATTTTGTTGATATTCTTATCAATACTATCTTTTATGGCATTGATAAGAAGTGTGCGTTTTTTTAATTGCTCGCTTGTTAATGGGTTGATTTTTGGTTTTGGTGGCTCTTGTATTTTATCATCGGGCTTTAAGTCGGCTTTTTTCTTGGTATTTGATTGAGTATTGGCTTGATTGATTTTGTCTTCTTTGATTGCTTTGGTAGTGATACCGTCATTAGTTTGTTCGCTTGGGATTTCAAAAAATTTATCACAAGCAATAGTGAATTCTTTGATGGTTTTATTTTCGCCAAAACCAAATACTTGAATATTACCCTGTCTTAGGCGTAACGCTAAACCAATAAAATCGCTGTCTGATGAGATGATACAAAAGCCATCATGTCTGCCTGTATGCCATAAATCAATCGCATCAATGGCAAGAGCAAGGTCGCTAGAATTTTTGCCTGTGCTATAACTGGTCTGATGTTTTTTCTCAATGGCGTATTTTAAAATGGCACTTTCCCAAGATGACAGATGTGGCTTAGTAAAATCACCGTAAATGCGTTTGGCGGTAATTGTGCCAAGTGTGCCAATTTTATTAAAAACCCAGTCAATCTTTTGATGGCTGACATTATCTGCATCAATAAGAATGGCGATATTTTTTAACATATTGATTTCGCTTTTGTCGTTAGGGCGTGTTGAATGTTGGTATTTGCAATGAAAAATAAGATTTAGCCATTTTTCATGCAAAAATCAATGAAAGTATTAAATTCTCATCATATTTTGTAAATAATGTTATCAATGTTCGACACGCCCCAAATTGCCACTACAAAAATAGTGGCAATTTTTAAATGCTTTAATTTACGCCAAAGTCGCCCCCGCCACCATGCTATCAGGCAGTAGCACAACGGTCAATTGTCCGTCTTTTTCAGCCGATAAAATCATGCCTTCACTTACACCAAATTTCATTTTACGAGGGGCAAGGTTGGTAACACAAATCACCGTTTTACCTTGCAACTCTTCGGGCTTGTAAAACTTAGCAATACCGCTAAACACATTGCGAGTTTGTTTTTCGCCTTGTTCGTTCACATCGCCCACATCAAGGGTAAATTGCAATAGTTTATCCGCCCCTTCAACGTGATTACATTCAAGTACTTTGGCGACTTTCATTTCAACTTTGGCAAAATCATCAATGCCGATAAAGGCGTTTTGGTCGGTAGTTTCCACAGGCTTACTCTCTTTTTTGTTTGGTTTGGCTTTTTTGGTGTCGGTGGGTTGCAAGTTTTCTTTTGAGTCATCAACCATGGCTTGCACTTTTTTGGGGTCAATGCGTTGTAAAAGTGGCTTAAACTCATTGATAGAATGCGTTAAGACATTAAAACGTTCATCAAAATTCATGCTATCCACGTTCAAAAATTCTTTTGATTGCTCGGCAAGTGTCGGTAACACAGGCGATAAATAGACCATGATTTTGTGGAATAAGTTTAGCCCCACAGAGCAGATGTCTTGGACGTCTTGGCTGTTTGGGTTTTCTTTGGCAACCGCCCACGGTTTTTTGTCGTCAATGTACTGATTGGCAAGGTCGGCAAGTGCCATAATCTCACGAATGGCGGTGCTAAATTCACGGCTTTCGTAGTGCTTGATGATACTATCGCCAGCTTGGATAAATTTATTGACAAGTTCAGGCTCCGTGCAGGTAGCGGACAATTTATTATCAAATTGGGTATTGATAAATTTAGCACAGCGACTGGCGATGTTCACGACTTTACCGACAAGGTCAGAGTTTACTTTGGCGATAAAATCATCAAGATTTAAATCGCTGTCTTCTACTTTATCAGACAATTTGGACGCAAAATAATAACGCAAATATTCAGGGTTTAGGTGGTTCAAATACGTTTCGGCTTTGATGAATGTGCCACGAGATTTGCTCATTTTTTCGCCATTGACGGTCAAAAAGCCATTGACAAATAGGCTCGTGGGCGTGCGATAATTCGCCCCAGAGAGCATGGCGGGCCAAAATAAGGCGTGGAAATAGACAATGTCTTTGCCAATAAAATGATACACTTCGGCGGTACTGTCCGCTTTCCAATAATCATCAAATGACAAATCAGGGCGGTGGGCGGTCAAGTAGTTTTCAAAACTTGCCATATAGCCGATTGGAGCGTCCACCCACACATAAAAATATTTGTCGTCCGTGTCAGGGATTTTAAAGCCAAAATAGGGTGCATCTCGGCTGATGTCCCAGTCGGCAAGCCCTGCGTCAAACCATTCGTCCAGTTTGTTGGCGATAGAGACGGGCAGTCGTCCGTCATCTCGTGTCCATTTTTGCAAAAATTCGGTGAAGTTTGGCAATTTAAAAAAGTAATGGTCGGACGTTTTTTCCACAGGCGTTGCACCGCTTAGGGTGGAGCGTGGATTGATAAGTTCGGTGGCGTTGTAGGTCGTGCCACATTTTTCACAAGCGTCCCCATACTGGTCGTCCGCCTTGCATTTTGGGCAGGTGCCTTTGATAAAGCGGTCGGATAGGAACATCTCTTTTTCGGGGTCAAATAGCTGGGTTACGGGCTTGACAGCGATGTTGCCCGCCTTGTGGTTGGCAAGGTAAATGGCTTCGCTGTGCTTGCGGTTCGTTTCGCTGTGCGTGCTGTCATAATGGTCAAAGGACACGCCAAAACGGTCAAAATCTCGTTTATGTTCCACTTGCACGCTCTGGATTAGCTCTTCGGGCGTGATACCGTTTGCTTCGGCACGGAGCATAATCGCCGTCCCGTGAGCGTCATCGGCACAGACATAAATCACGTCATGCCCCATAGACCGCATGGCACGCACCCAAATATCGGCTTGGATATAGCCCAAAAGGTGTCCCATGTGGATAGAGCCGTTGGCGTAGGGCAGGGCGTTGGTAACAAGAATTTGGCGTTTGGCTGTCATGATGTACCTGTTTTAAAAATGATAAAATGGCGATTATTATAGCGTAAAAGCCGTGATAAAACCATGACAAAATGGGGTATAATGGGGCAAATTTTTGGGGCAGTCCTATGCAAAAGATGATTTTACTAAAACAAGAATTACTGGATATTGTCGATAGTATCACGCCAATCATGTTCTTTTGGTTAAATGCGGTGGTATGGTCGCTATTGCTGATTTGTGGGTATTTGCTATTGGGTTTTTGGCACATATTCGTGGTAATTATCATGGTGGTGTTGATTTTATCTTCGGTGTATCATTACAGAAACCCGCCCATTAGAAATAATCAATTTATCTTTACCACGCCTATTTTTGCTTTGGCGTATGGCTTTGTCATTAATTCAGGCATATTATTCCAAGATGACTTTATCACGGACAAATCACAATTATCCAGCGTTACCGCCACTGTCCCTGCCGAATATGAATATGTGCGAACAGGCAGTGGTAAATATTCTCGCACGCATTATTATTTTGTCATTGGCGATGTTAAATTACACTGTTCTGATGATAATTATGATGAATGTGAAAAAGCGTATGCCTATAAAGACCAAACAGCAACGGTATTATATGCTGACGGACTGTTATATGATATGGAAGTGGACGGACAAAAGATATATGATTTTAATGAGCAACTTGCCAAATTTCAATATGACAGACAAAAGAAAATCTATGAATTTATCACATCATTGATATTGTTCGGTATTCCGTCTTTGGTGTTTTTCTTTTTAAATAAACGGGTCATTCGTGATATTGAAATCATAGAAGATGATAAAAAAGAAAAAGCCAAAAAGCCTTTAAATATTAAATTTAAAAATGCCAATAATACCGACAAATCAGCAGATGACACAAGGCAACACGATTTAAGCCATAATAGATTTAATAAAAAGAATGCCGATTATAAACAGCGATTACATGATAAATTATCCGCTCAAAGATTAAAACAACAACAAATCAAGGCACGCATTGGCAAGGGCGGTATTGCTTGGTCAATGTTATGTATTTTATTGGCGGTGGTAACATTTTTCTTGGCTTTTGTGATGCTCGTCATGGGGTCTTATGTGGGCGTGGTTATTTATCTATTATTGGTGGTGGGTTTTGCTTATTTGATAAAATTACCCAGCAGACACGCCAAAGCAGAAGTGGGCGATTATTATGAAATGAGTGAATATGAAGAATTGGCGGATTTGGAAGAATATGATTTGACAGGTGTTTATCATTATATTAGTGTGATTGGCTGGTTTGGGCTATATGTATTTTCTCCGATTGCGTTATTTTTATTGGTCTTTGTATTTGAATATATCAAGGACGGTAATATTAATGTGGCGATTGTTGTGGGGGTTTTTGTGTTATTATTGGTGGGTGTGCTTTATGCGATTATTAAAAGGGCAAAAAATATGAGAGATTGGGCGTTGGAATAAATTGAATTAAAATAAGGGCGGTAGTTAT
>NZ_JADFBZ010000048.1:0-21609 GCF_015223095.1 Moraxella sp. K127
CCACAAGGGGGCGGTTTTTTATTGGGCGGTCAATGGCTTGGTTTTTTAACATATTTACCGCCCTTTGCTTTGTGCCATTGAGCCAACATGTGACGATGGACAATTTTGGCGATTTGCTGGCGACAACCAACTATACCAACCGAACTTAAAAACTACCACACAACCACATAAAATAAAAGAACAACTTATCAATACAATCCAACCTCCAATCTTGTCTTAATCCTTTAATCCAACTCCAAACTTGTTCAATGGGATTTAAATCAGGTGAGTAAGGCGGTAGCCAAAGAATGGTGTGATTGTGCTTTTGTATCAACTCTTGTATGTCTTGTCTTTTATGGAAGGTGGCATTGTCCATCACAATGACACTGTTTGGTGGTAGTTCTGGTAGTAGCACTTGTTCTACCCAAGAGTAAAATACTTGACTGTTAATACTGCATTCATACAAACCCACAGCAAACAGCTTGTTGTTATAGATTGCCCCAATGGCGTTGGTTTGATTTTTGGCTTGCCAGTTATAGGTTCCATAACATCTTTGACTTTGATGAGCATAAGCATAAGGGCGATGGGTGTTACCTCTAAAACCACTCTCATCAAGATAAACAATGGGACGATTGCCTTGTTTGTATTGTTCAAGTTGTTTGACAAACTGTTGTCTTAGTTCATTATTGGCATTAGGGTGTTTTAATCGCTTTTTTACGAGTAAGTTTTAGGCGTTTTAATGCCTTGGCAATCGCCCTATCTGTGCAATTAAAACGGGTGGCTCGCTCTCTTTGATAAGCATCAGGGTGGTCAAGAACATCTTGGCGTAGTTTTTCCAAGTCTATCTTAGAAGTATAAGAAGTACGCACCTTTCTGTCTGGGTTTGCTTTCCAGTTTAAAATGGTGCGGGTGCTGATATTGTACTCTTCGGCAAGCTGTCGGTAGGTTTTACCACAATTTAGTTGCCTTAGTACTTGTTGTCTAAAATCATCTGAGTATGCCATAGGGGTATTGTAGCATATTTTGGGTTCGGTTGGTATATGTTGGCGATGGACAATCTTTGTACATCAAAGGCGATGTGGGCGATACCGTAACCTTGGGTAGTGTGGTACAGTCAGGTGAAACCTTGCAAACCGACATCTCTGGTACTTGGGTTAAAGGTGGTACCGAACAACAAGAAGGCACAACCTACAACATTTGGAGTGATCAAGATGTTAAGGTGTACATCGACCAAGACATTACCATTTTGTAATCAAAAAGCCTTATCATGAAAGCCTGTTAATAAAAAAACCGCTCCAAAGTTTGGGGCGGTTTGTTTTGTGTGGTTTTGTATGAAAAATGGCTATTCGACCACTTAATTTAAAAGTTAAGTAAAAACCTTAAAATTTACCCAGTTATACCCAAGAAACTTTAAAATTACCACAAATACAATGATGTGTGGACGTAGGGGCGTGCTGAGCACGCCTTGTATAGTAATATCATCAAAGGGTGTGCGGAGCCAACCCCTACAAACCCGTGGTGGATATCAAGTTGGTTGGGTGTATCTCAGCCATCATTTTGACAAATCTTGTAGTGGCTTAGACATTTTATCTACATGCCTGCCTTGTACGCCGTTATAATAGGCATAAATCTTGGGCAAATCCGCCTCAATGTCGCCTGTGGGGTAGAATAGGGGCATAAAGCGGACTTCTTTGGTTTTATAATCCATCGCCACAGGCAAGATGGGCACGCCTGCCCCAACCGCCAGATAATAAAAGCCCGTTTTCCACTCATCGGTATAACCCCGAGTACCTTCGGGGGCTAGCCCCAAAAAGAGCGGTTTGCCAGTTTTAAAGCGGTCAATGTTGGCTTGTAATACCGAGCCTTTTTTGTCCCTATCAATGGGAATGACCCCTGCCCACGTCAAAAAATGCGACATGATGGGGAGCTTGAACAGCTGTTTTTTACCCAGTAATTTGATGTCCACATCAAGGGCGAGTAGGGTGGGAATGGCGTACACGCCGTCCATGTTGGAGGTGTGGGGAACAGCAAGCAGTACCGCCTGCGAGACGTTGGGAATCTCGCCTGTGATACGCCAGCCTGTCTTGTCCAAAAAGGCACGGGCAAGGCGTGGGGCGATTTTGCCATGCCTGCGTGGAACGTTATCGCCTAGGGCAGTGGGGTTGATGGTGGGTAGGGCGTTCATGTCCATGGGGATTTTCCTTGAAATGGGTTTGGGTGTGTCTGGGAGACACGTTTTAAATGGGTGTGTCTTTCATGGGACAAATTACCATTTGCCCCATGTATTTATCCAAAAATATTCAACGCATTTTAATGTATTTTAAATCAATAAAATCAGCTATTTACGTCCAAATTTACGCTTTTTATTCATCTCATTCATGACGCTGTCAATCTCATCGTCATTTAGGCGAGCGGTGTGACGCAGCAGCTCAATCATGTCGGGGTTTAGGACGTATTTGGCGTGTTCGGCGATTTTGTCAATGCGTTCATCAAAATCAATCATGCCCATCTCAGGCTCAATCTGCACATAACCCATGCGTACGAGCGTATCTAAGAAGCTTGTAAATAACGCCTTATCAAACATGTCAGGCAAATCATCGGCATACAGCACGGACACCCTTTGCCCTAGGAAGTAGCACAGATTGACGACTTGTTCGGTATTTAGGCGGTGTGTACCTTGTTCGGACAATAAGGTCAAAGCCATAAAGTAGCGTTCCAAACTCTGCTGGGCAGGGTCGGCAAGCACGATGAGCTGTTGGTAGGCAGGCGAGTTGGTCTCGGGGGCACTGATGAGTACGCCGTCCCATTCGACAACCAGTTTTTCTTTGATAAGTACGTCCAAAATCTCGCCAATGGTGTCTTTGATGCTACGTTGCGGGTGTTTTAAAAACAGCTCGGTTTGTAAAAAGGGATACAAAAGCTCGCTGATGTTTTCTAGCTTATCACGGTACATGCGTCCATTGCGTTGCACCAGTGAGGCGATAAAACTGGCTAGGATAAAGACGTGCAGGATGTTGTTTTTAAAGTAGCTAAGCAAGGGAGCTTGTTTGTCCGCCACTTTTATCATGTCGCCTAGCACGTGGGGGTTGCGTTCGATGAGTTCTAACTGCAAGCCATACGCCAAGATGTCTTTGGGGTTCATGTCAGTGACAAAGGTGTCGCTGTCATAAGGCAGGGCTTGGGCGATACGCTGATATAGGGCGATTTGTTCTATCGCTTGGGCTTCATCAAGGGCGGATTTGGGGGTGGACAGTAGTACGAGTGCCAGCAGGGAGACAGGATTGACGACTGCTGATTTGTTGATGTTTTGCATGATTTTGACGCCGATGTTGGTAATCATGGCGTGGGTTTGCTTGTCGTTGTCCGCTTGTTCATCAGGGCCTAACGCTAGGGTGTCTTTGCCAGTTTTGATGTTAAATTTATCCAAAAATTGGGTCAGGTGTAGCGGTTCGCCAAAGGACAGATGCACCGTGCCAAATACCCGTTCAATCTTTTGGGCGGTCTTGATGAGACTAAGTAGGTTTTCGCTTTCTTTGGGTTTGCCTTTGAGTTCGCCCACATAAGTCGCCCCTTCCATAATCCGCTCATAACTGATATAAGTGGGGATGAAGACCACGGGTTTGGCAGGGTCACGCAGATAACTGCCCACGGTCATGGCAAGCATGCCGAGCTTGGGCGGTAGCAGACGACCTGAACGAGAGCGACCGCCTTCGATGAAGTACTCAATGGGGACAGCCCGTTGCATGAGTGTGTGTAGATATTCCTTAAACACCGTGCTGTACAAGGCGTTGCCCTTAAAGCTACGTCTCATGAAAAACGCTCCGCCACTACGCAATATCTCGCCCAGTACAGGGATGTTTAGGTTATCCCCTGCAGCGATATAAGGGATACGCAAGCCCCGTTTGTAGATAACATATGACAAGAGTAGGTAGTCCATGTGGCTACGGTGGCATGGCACATAGATGATTTGACTGTCAGGGGCAAGCTCACGCACCCGCTCAAAGTGACGTACTTCTACGCCATCATAGAGTCGCTCCCAAAGCCACGTCAAAAAGTGGTCAAAAAACCGCACGACTGAGTGTGAGTAGTCGCTTGTTATCTCGCCGATGTAGCCTGCCGCTTCTTTTTTGACTTCGTTGATAGATTTGCCGGTGGCGGCGGATTCTTGTTCGATGGCGGTCTGTACCACGGGCGATGCTAGGATTTTGCCGGTGATGTTGCGTTTGTCGGATAGGTCAGGCCCGATGATGCTCGTTCTTTGTTTGTCCAAAAAGCCTTTGAGACGGGTGGCGATGGCTTGGGTTAGGATGGCGGAGTTGATGTCGCTCTCGCCTGCCTGCTTGGTCTCTTTGATGAGCGTGTGTAGCTCTTTGGGGCTGGCAAACTGCACGACCGTATCACGCCCCATCACACTGATGTTAAAGAGCTGTTTGGGAATGCTTGGTGTGTTCCACTCGTCCGCCATCAGCAGGCGAAACAGGCTGTCTTCTTTGCTTGGGGCTCGTCCCCATAGGATGGTCACAGGGATGAGTCGCACACGCAGCGTGGGGTCGTCTAGGCAGGCTTTGACCAAACGCTCTAAACGTGGCGATGGTACGTTGTCCGAGCCGTGACGGTGTTTTAAAAAGATGACTGACGCACTCTCGCTGTCTTTGCCCACTGTCGTACTGGCAAGGGCAGATGGCAAATCCAGCTCTCGGGTCTTGATGTCCACGAGCAGACTGTTAGAGCGTGAATATTCTCTTAGAACATAAAACGTGGGAATGTCATCATCAAGCTCTGGCACTTCGCCCAAGATTTGTGCCTTGACCGCCAAGGATAAGCCTTTGCCTGACAAGTGCCGATACGCCGATGGCTTATTCTCTGCTCTTTTGGGGGATTCTTGTTGGTTTTCGTTGGTGGATTTTGGGCTGTTATTTGGTTTTTTAGAAAAAATCTGAGAGATATTAGGAAGTTTTAGCATAATGTGTGCCATGATTTGACAATATTCCTTGGTATTTTAACATTTTTAACTAGAAATGGACAAAAATTTTGTTATACTTGTACGCCTGACATAAGTGGTGTGGTTTGTTGATGTTTATCAATACAAAACAGCACCATTTTCCCTTAGCCATTTTAGATGTGTGGAATGATTATGCCAAATACGCCTGATGATAGTTTGATTCGTGATTTGATGACGACTTTGACCCTAACCGAGATAACGCCCGATGTGTTCTCAGCACCAAGCTTTGACTATGTGGGGGCTAGGGTGTTTGGTGGGCAGGTGCTTGCCCAAGCGATGATGGCAGGAGCAAAGAGCTTAGAGACGGACAAGCCTTGTCACAGTTTTCACGGTTATTTTTTGCGTGGGGGCGACATTCGTTTGCCTGTCATTTATCAGGTTCGTCGTCTGCGTGATGGCAGAAGCCTGTCCGCCAGACAAATCGTGGCGGTGCAAAACGTACCAAACGACCCTGACGACCCCACATCTGGTACAACCGAACAGGTCATTTTTACCATGATGGCATCATTCTCGCCCATGGAAGGTGGACTGGATTACCAAGAGAGCATGCCCGAATATCCGCATCCTGACACCCTACAAAATGAGCAGGAGCTAAAAGACGCCCATGTCGGCAAAATCCCCGACGCCCTAAAAGCCCGCTACCTGCGTAAACGCCATGTCGAGATACGCCCTGTCACGCCCCGAGACCCCATTCATCCACAGCCCATGCGACCCCGCCAAGCCAATTGGCTTCGTATCAATGGATTGCAAGACCAGCCTGTCGCCATTCATCAGGCCCTGCTTGCCTTTGCGTCCGACTTTTATTTGGTTGGCACGGGGCTGATGTCGCACGGACTTAGCTTTATGACCAAGGGTTTGCAAGTGGCGAGCATTGACCACAGCATGCATTTTCATCGCCCCTTTGATGTCAGCGACTGGCTGCTGTATGACATGTGGAGCGACACGACCAGTCACGCCAAGGGGCTAAACCACGGGCAGTTTTGGCAAGATGGCAGGCTTGTCGCCACCACCCAACAAGAAGGGCTCATGCGACTGGTGGGTGGTGAATATGTAACCAGCAGTTCGTGATACAAAAATCACACATGGCATTAATATTGAACAAGGTTTATTGGGGCATTATTTTGCTACAATAAGCCGTTTTTTTGGCTTGTCATTGTTTTTTATCACTTTATGAAAAATCCACTATTAAAAAATCTGTCCTTATACATCGCTCTGTTTGGCGGTGCCATCCTGCTGACTGCCTGCACCCAAGAGACGCCCGACACGCCTACCCTGTCAAATGATGAGATTGCCAAAGTGCTACCCAACCGTTCACAGGATAAGGCAAGTTGGGCAGGCGACATCGGGGCGATATTTGACGAGCTAAAATTGCACAAGGACAAAGAGAACATCTGCACCGTGGTTGCGGTCATCGACCAAGAGTCCAACTTCCATGCTAATCCTGCCGTTGCCAATCTCGGGCAAGCGTCCTTGCGTGCCATCGATGATAAGCTAGAAGACAAACTGGGCAAGCAGTTGGCAGGCGTGTTTCGCACCATGCTCGCCACTCGCCCGACCAAGGATGACAGCTTTGAGAGCCAAATCAAAAAGGTAAAAACCGAAAAAGAGCTAGATGAGCTGTACCAACAGATGTTTGACTACTTTACCAGCACCTATAAAGTCAGTGGCGTGAATAATCTCACTAAGCTCACAGGCGAGAGCCTTGATGAACGCCTAAATCCCATCACCACCTTAGGTTCCATGCAGGTGCATGTCAACTACGCCAAACGCCACCGCCGAGCCAACATGAACGACCGCACCCTGCGTGCTGACATGTACGGACAGTATGGCGGTCTGTATTACGGCATTCATCGTTTGATGATGTATCAGGCGGACTATGATAAGCCGTTGTATCGCTTTGCTGATTATAATTCGGGCGTGTATTCGAGTCGAAATTCCGCTTTTCAAAAACGTGTGGCAAGCCTAACAGGAATCAGCCTTGACATTGATGGCGATTTGCTGTTGTATGCTAATGGCACGGTGAGCAGTGCCAAATCACAGACCGAGACGGCACTCATCAAACTGCTCGCCACCGCCAAAACACCGCTCACTCCCGCCCAAATCAGAAGTGATTTGAAAAAAGAGAAAAAAGCAAGTTTTGAGCAAACCGCCACGTATCAAGGGGTTAGCGAGCTGTTTAAAGCCAAATACAAAAAAGACCCCACCTATGCCATCATGCCACAGGTCGTGATTAGCAGTACAAAGATGAAACAGGACAAAAACACCAACTGGTACGCCACCAATGTCAATAGACGTTATGAAGCGTGTATGACGTTGGCAAATAAGCTGGGGAAATAAATGGGGTAAATAGGGCGTGCCTACTCTTTATTTGCCGTGATAAATGATAAAGGCAAAAAGGCAAATTAAGAAAGATGAATAAAAAAAGGTAAATAAAAACCACAGGGCGATACTGATTTAAAAATCACTGACTTAAAAATCAAAACTTAACTGCTCAAACTGCCCATAAAAATCAAACTCATAATTGACTGGGGTTTGGCGGTGTTTGTGACGAAGTAGGGCGTGGATGTTGCGACGTCGCCTGCCAAGGTTTTTTAAAATCTTGGCTCGCTCGCCATCGCTGATGATGTGCCATGTTTGGCGTTCGGTGCGATTTCTAAAACAGCCCATGCAGTAGCCCTTTTTATTCATGGCACACACGCCAATGCAGGGGTTGTCTATCATAAAAAGTTCGTTTTGCATGGCAGGCGAGTGTGGCTAATAAAAAGGGCAAATGTCGGGCGGAAAAAGCGTTAATTATAGCGAAAATTGATAAAAATTGATACAATGGCGTTTGATTTATTTATCATATATTTGCCCATCGTACCATTTTGCGATACCCATTATAACACCTATTTGACAACCCATAAAACGACCATGACCATCATTTACCTGCATGGACTAGACTCCGACCCCAACGCCACCAAAGCCGTCATCACTGCCAACCACGCCAAAGGGTTTGGCATAGATACCCTACGCCCTGATTTGAATTGTCCACCTGATGACGTAGTGGCTAAGCTATTGAATTTAATCAAAGAAAATCCTAATGCCGTGCTTGTCGGCTCGTCCTTAGGTGGATATTTTGCCACACTCTTGTCCGACATGACAGGCACGCCTGCGGTGCTGTTAAATCCGAGTATACGCCCTGATGTCAGTTTTCAGCGATTTTTAAAGGATAATTTTGACGGGCAAACGCTCACAGACGATACCGTCATCTACACCACGACAGGGGGCTGGCAGATTCGCTATGGGGATTTGGCATGGTTTGAAAAGCACCGTTTGACCGCCAAAAATCCCCACAAAATCAAAGTGCTATTAAAAATGGGTGATGAGCTGTTAGACGCTTATGCCACCCAAGCATTTTTTGAAAGCTGTGGGGCGGACGTCATCGCCCAAGACGGGGGCGACCATAGAATGAGTGATTATGATGAGCAGGTGGGGCGTGTTGTGGGGTGGGTACAAGCATTAGGGGAGAGCCTGTGAATATCATTAACGCCATTTATCGCATTGTTACGTCATTTGGGGGTGAATTACACCGCCAAAGCCACGGACTAAATCGTGCCAACCAAATGGGCGGGGCATTAGAAGAGTGGATAAAAGACGTTTTTGCCGATACGCTAGACAGTACCGATGAAAACGACCGCTTAATCAAACTTAGCCAAACATTTAGCTATCTTGGCAATCAAAACAATCCGCCCGACATGATTTTAAAGCACGGCGATGCCATAGAAGTCAAGAAAGTCATCGGCAAAAACGCCACGTTGGCACTAAACAGTTCATACCCCAAAAATAAACTGTATGCCAACTCACCCCTAATCACCCAAGCGTGCAAAACGTGCGAGCCAGATTGGCAAGAAAAAGACATCATTTATGTGATTGGTGTTGCCCCAAACAACCGCTTGCAAAGTCTGTGTATGGTCTATGGCGATGATTATTGTGCTGACCAATCCGTTTATGAACGGGTGCGAGATGCCATATCGCTTGGCGTTAAGAGCATTCCCAACATAGAATTTACACCCACAAATGAGCTTGCCAAAGTCAAAAAGATAGACCCGCTTGGCATTACTGATTTGCGAGTGCGTGGCATGTGGTCCATCGCCAGCCCCTTTAAAGTGTTTGACTATGTCTATCAAAGGGACGATAATAGCGAGTTTAATTTTTATGTGTCTCATCAATCAACAAAAATACCAAAGTTTTGACAATGTGGCGATGATTGAGTCGCTTATCGGTCAGATTGACGGATTTGAGATTGTGGATGTGCTTATCAAAAACCCCAATAATCCGGCTCAGTTAAAACCAGCAAAACTCATCCGTTTTAAAAAATAATTTATCTATATCTTATGAAAATCATCAGTTTATTTAGTGGCTGTGGTGGGCTTGATTTGGGCTTTAAGAAAGCAGGGTTTAAGATACCTGTTGCCAATGAGTATGACAAAGCCATTTGGGCGACCTTTAAAGCCAATCACCCCGACACACACCTAATAGAAGGCGATATTCGTCAAATCAAAGAAAGCGATTTTCCTGATGATATTGACGGAATTATTGGCGGGCCTCCTTGCCAATCGTGGTCGGAAGCTGGGGCGTTGCGTGGGATTGATGATGCTCGTGGTCAATTATTTTTTGATTATATTCGTATTTTAAAAAACAAACAGCCCAAATTCTTTTTGGCAGAAAATGTGAGTGGAATGCTTGCCAATCGCCACAATCAAGCGGTGCAAAATATTTTAAAAATGTTTGATGATTGTGGTTATGATGTTACTTTAACTATGGTTAATGCCAAAGATTATGGCGTGGCACAAGAGCGAAAACGGGTTTTTTATATTGGTTTTCGTAAAGATTTAAACATTGATTTTGAATTTCCAGTTGGCTCAACCATTAATGATAAAGATAAAATCACATTAAAAGACATTATTTGGGATTTGCAAGATACCGCCATTCCTGCTTTGGATAATAATAAGAAAAACCCCCAAGCAATCAATCACAATGAATATTTTGTTGGCGGTTTTTCTCCTATGTTTATGAGCAGAAATCGTGTCAAAGCGTGGCATGAGCAAGGTTTTACGGTACAAGCGTCTGGGCGACAATGCCAATTACACCCTAATGCTCCCAAAATGCAAAAAGTAGAAGCCGATAAATTTGAATTTGTGGCAGGCAAAGAGCATTTATATCGGCGAATGACGGTGAGAGAAGTGGCAAGGGTGCAGGGATTTCCTGATGATTTTGTGTTTATTTATCAAAATTTAAATGATGCTTATAAAATGATTGGCAATGCCGTGCCTGTGAATTTAGCCTATGAAATTGCAAGGGCAATTAGGCAAACATTAAGTTAAATGAATGCACCGTTTATCATGGGATAAGCGGTGTTTTTTGCTATAAAAATTAAACCCGCCAATCTTCCCCCTGATTCCATTTTTCTACTAAAAAATCCATAACCGCCTGTACATTGACAGGGCGATAAGTACTTTGTGGCGTGAGTATGGCGACACAAATCTCTTGATTGTCGCTGGAAATGGGCGTGTCCGCCAAAATCGGCACAAGCCTGCCTGAACCAATGTCGTCCGCCACCGCCCAATCGGGCATCATCACAATGCCCGCCCCTGCCTGTGCCATTGCAATCAAACTGTTGGCATTGTTGCTTATCATTTTTTCTTGAATATCAATTAGTTGATTATTATTTAAATCTTTCATACGCAATACACCAAGCTCGCCACGATAAAAAAGCCCCTGATGATTTGCCAAATCAGCAACCGTTTTTGGCGTGCCAAATTTCGCCAAATACGCAGGCGAAGCAAGCAAAAAATGGCGTTGGCGAGCGATGATTTTTTGCTTTAAATTGCTGTCAGTCGGCACGGCAATCCGCACAATCAAATCCGCCGTTTGGCTGTATGGGTCAATAAAATCATCGGTTTGGGTTAGATGAATATTAAATCTCTTTCCAAACTAAAAATAAACCCTTATAAGTATTGGGGTTGAAGTTTTTAAAAATCCATAAAAATCAGGGTTTGGAAAGAAGTCTATTGAGTTTGGGGTAGCGAGTTTGTAGCTCTGGCAAATGGAGCGTTAGGTGTTTTTGCCCAAAAAACACAGGGGCGTTAATGCGGACAATGCCTGTTGGCTCACTGTCGGTTTGGTACATATCATGGTGCAGACGGTCAAATTGGTGCAGTATGGTTTGGGCGTAGCCACAAAACCGCTCGCCAGCTTGGGTAAGCGTCATGGAGCGGGTATTGCGATAAAACAGCGTTTGCCCAAAATCGTCTTCTAACTGCTTGATTTGCCGAGAAATGACCGAACTTGCCACATCGTACTGGCGGGCGACTTCGGAAAAATTCTTTTCTTTGGCAACGGCTAAAAAAATTTCTAGGGCGTGGAGTGTGGTGTTTTTGGGGTTCATTTGTGCGGTTTTGGCATAGGCGTTTTGTTATTGTTGCTATTTTAACAAATTTAAAAAGCCATTACAATATGCTCACTTCACAGGATAGAGCATTTTGCTTTATCTATTATTCATTATTTTATAAGGTTTTTTATGAAAACATTATCCAAAATCAGCACGGCGTTATTGCTTGCAGGCTCGCTTTTTAGCTCGGTGGCAATGGCTCACGGTACGCATTCGCATTCACACGCAGTTTATCAACCCACAGAAAATGCCGTAGCACAAAAACGCACCCAAGTGGACGGCTACTATCGTATGATGCTTGGCGATTATGAAGTTACCGCTTTGTATGACGGTTATTTGTCCATTGGTACACCTGTTTATCAACAGTTTACCAAATTAACCAAAAAACAATTAGATGAGTTGATTTCAGGGCAATTTCGTCCAATGCTTCCAGATGGTGGCGTACAAACGGCTGTTACGGGGTATTTGATTAACACAGGCAAAAATTTGGTGCTACTTGACGCAGGTTCTGGTGATGTGTTTGATGATAAAGTGGGTAAATTAGCCGAAAGTTTGATTAAATCAGGCTATCGCCCTGAACAGGTGGATACCATTATTCCAACGCATTTGCATTTTGACCATTTTAGTGGCGTAACTCGCAATGGCAAAATGGAATTTCCAAATGCAACCGTTTATATTGCCAATCAAGAAAAAGCCTTTTGGTTAGACACGCCTATCAGCCAAATGCCAGAGCATACCCAAAAATATGCCCAATAGACACGAGATGCGGTTGCTCCTTATGCGGCGGCAGGGCGTGTGAAATATTATAATTTGGGCGATGAAATTATCCCAAATTTCAAATCCGTGCCAACCACAGGGCATACCCCAGGTCATAGCAGTGTGGAAGTCTCATCAAAAGGCGAAAAATTGTTTGTGTGGGGCGATTTGTTGCACAACCACGCCTTGCAACTGCCTGAACCAAGTGTGGCAGCCGAGTTTGATGTGAATGCAAAATCAGCTCGTGCCAGCCGATTGGCGATGTTTCCAAAACTTGCCAAAAACAAAACTTGGATTGCAGGGGCTCACTTGCCATTCCCAGGACTTGGGCATATTCGCCAAGAGAAAAAGGGCTATTCTTGGGTACCTGTTGAATACACACCACTTGAATACTAATTTTACATAATAAAAAACACCGTTTTTTAAATAAAAGCGGTTTTTTTGTCTTATCAAAACTATTTATGCTAATTTAGCAAAAGAGTTTTGTTGTTTATGTTATTTTAACAAATTTAATATTGTTTTAAAATAGGCATTATCTTTGGACGTATTGAACATTGATAACATTTTATAAAATAAGATGTAAATTTAACACGTCCTAAACAAAATCATTTATTTGGAGTAATTTATGCTTGATTTTTCAACCGCCGTTCAAACTCGCCAATCCATTCGTGAGTTTTTGCCCGAAACTTTATCCAAAGCCGACATTGGTGCGGTACTTGATGATACCTTGCGTTCCCCGTCTGCGGTCAATGCCCAGCCTTGGCAAATTCATATTGTGTCGGGTGATGCATTGGCTCGTTTGTCCGATAAATTGGTTGAGCGGTTTAGAAATGGCACGCCAAACCCTGATTTTGGTTATGACCAAGCCAATTTTGTCGGCGTATATGAAGAGCGTATGCGTGATGCCTACAAACGCCTGTACGATGCTTTTAATATCTCTCGTGCCGATAAAGAAGGTCGTAAAAATTTTGCCGAAGAGAATGTGCGTTTTTATGGTGCACCGCATTGTGCTTTTTTCTTTATGCCCAAAATTGGCGACAATGTGTTTTCGGCAATGGATGTGGGTATGATTGTACAAACCTTTATGTTGTCTTTGACTGCTCGTGGTTTTGGTAGCGTGCCACAGCTATTGTTGGCGATGTATCCTGATGTGGTACGAGAAGAGTTTGGCGTATCTGATGATTATCAGTTGATGGTGGGCGTGTCTTTTGGTAAACCTGATAGCCAATCGCCAGCCAATGACATTCGTCAGCCCAGAGCCCCACAAGGCGAAACCGTGTTTTTCCACGATTAAATCAATATTTACTTAAAGAGAAAAAAATGAGCAAACAAATTCAATTTACCAAAACAGGTTCGCCTGATGTCCTGCAAATCGTTGACGTACAAATGACGTACAAATCCCCGCCCCCAAAGCCGATGAAGTACAAATCCAAATCCACGCCATTGGTTTAAACCGTGCCGAGATGATGTACCGTGAAGGGGCGTATGTGATTGACCCTGTGTTCCCTGCGATTTTGGGCTACGAAGGGGCAGGCGTGGTAACAGCGATTGGCAATGGCGTGAGCGAATTTGCCATTGGCGATAAGGTCAGCGTCATTCCGTCCTTTATGTTTACCGAATACGGCACTTATGGCGAGCTGGTCAATATGCCCAAACACGCCGTGGCCAAGCACCCCGACACGCTGACAATGGAGCAAGCGTCCGCCAGTTGGATGGCGTTTGTTACCGCTTATGGCGGACTGTTGGAATTTGGCAAACTGCAAAAAGGCGATGTCGTGGTGCTGGGCGGTGCAACCAGTTCGGTCGGCTTGGCGGCAATCCAAATCGCCAAAATGCAAGGGGCAACCGTCATC
Organism: Moraxella sp. K127; assembly: GCF_015223095.1. Lineage (NCBI taxonomy): Bacteria > Pseudomonadati > Pseudomonadota > Gammaproteobacteria > Moraxellales > Moraxellaceae > Moraxella > Moraxella sp. K127. The sequence goes on from NZ_JADFBZ010000048.1 coordinate 14,024, forward strand.
GCCCTGACACGCACCCACGCCAAAGGCGATGTGCTGTTGGATAAAGGGGCTGGGCATATGGATTTATACGACCAAGATAATTGTGTCAGCCAAGTGGTTGATAAATTAACCGAGTTTTATCAGGCGAATTTGAAATAAGTTTTTTATGGTTATGCACGGCTGTTATCAAGCTATGGCATTCATCTGCTTTGATAGTGGTTAAAAATCGCTCAAGCCTTTTAAGATGGGGCAGTCGGGATTGTCATCGCCCCCGCAGGCATCGCTCCACGCTTGCAGGGTGTGTTGCATTGATTTTAATTCTTTGATTTTATTGGATAAAAAATCAATATGACTGGCGGTGAGCGTTTTGACCTGAGCACTTGTGCGGTGTGGATTGTCTTGCAGTGCCAAAAGCTCGCCAATCTGTGCAAGCGAAAAACCGACGCTGCGGGCTTTGGCGATGAATTTTAGCCGAGCGATGTCATTGGAGTTATAAATCCGATAACCTGCTTCACTGCGTGATGGGTTAATTAATAAGTCTGCTTTTTCATAATCACGGATTTGTTTGACGGAAAGTTGGGTAGATTTAGACGCTTGTCCGATGTTCATTGTTGTTCCTTATTGAGTGGTGTGTAAAAAAATGTTATCAAGTAAAAATAACCCTTGACCCTAACATAAGGTTAGACTTTATAATACGCTCATTAAAACAAAAAAGCAATGTTTTTAGTGGTTTAAAAACGGTTTTTGTTTTGATAATCAACCTTTAATTTGGAGAATTGTTATGAACGACATCATCAAAAACCCAAACGCCCACTGCGGTTGCCAATCTTGCACAGGGCAAAATTGCAATCCAAAATGCAACTGCCAAAATGGCGAGCCGTGCATTTGTGATGACTGCACTTGCAACGGCTGTGCGTGTGAATCGTAAAACCAAATAGTGAAATGGACATTGGGCGAATCTGTCATTTGCCCAATGTTATCAATGCCCATTTTGACAAGGAGAATCCAATGACATTCATCAAAAACCGTGCCGTACATCTTGTCGTTGCCGCTGTTGTTTTGGCGACTTTAACCGCTTGTGCCGACGGCAAAAACGAAGTGCCGACGCACTCGATGGTAGGCGACAATAACCACACCCAAACCACCCACGACAGCCCAAATAACCAAAACGGGCACGCAGAGATGAACCACGCCAATATGAACCACTCTGCTATGGCGATGGACACTCAAAATGCTCCGCCCCATACCCAAGCCTATCTTGCAATGATGAACAAGATGGGCGATGAGATGAGCAAAGCGGGCAATCTTGCCGATGCTGATACCGCTTTTGCCAAAGGTATGATTCCGCACCATATCGGAGCAGTTGAGATGGCAAAAGTACAGCTTGAATTTGGCAAAGACGAAACAATGCGAAAGCTTGCCCAAGCGATTATTGATGGACAACAAGCCGAAATTGACTTGATGAATGGCTGGCTGAATGGCAAAGACACGACCACCCAAAACGCCAACGCCCCACACGCCAAAGCCTATGCCTTGGACAATTCACACGGCGAAATGATGACGGCAATTTATGAGACCGACCCTGATGTCGCCTTTGCCAAAGCGATGATTCCCCACCACAAGGGAGCGGTCAATATGGCAAAAGTGCAATTAGAATACGGCAAAGATAAAGCAATGCAAGATTTGGCAAAGCAAATCATCAATGCCCAAGAGCCTGAAATTAAGCTGATGGAAGATTGGCTAAAACAGTAGGGGCAATAAGGCAAAAGCACCGCTTTTGATAAAGCGGTGTTTTTTATGCCGTCTTAAAGGTTTGTGATTTTAAGACGGCATTGGATTTTTCAGGCAGCCTAAAAACCTACACCCCTTTATTTTCCAGCGATTTTCGGTTTATCCACCACACCAGCGACAACATCACAGGCACTTCAACCAACACGCCCACCACCGTTGCCAATGCCGCCCCTGAATTTAAACCAAATAAAGCAATCGCCACCGCCACCGCCAATTCAAAAAAATTACTCGTGCCAATCAAGCACGCAGGGGCGGAAATTTCGTGTGGTAATTTGAGCCATTTTGCCAAAACGTGAGCCAAGGCAAAAATGCCGTAAGTCTGTGCCAGCAAGGGAATGGCAATCAGCAAAATAATCAAGGGATTGGCAATAATGGTTTGGGTTTGAAAGGCAAACAGCAACATCACCGTCAAAATCAAACCCATAATGGAAAAAGGTTTCAGGCTGCCTGAAAAAATATTCCGCTATTCTTTTTCTTTAATACCTTGAATAATCTGACACTTATCAACCGTTTTATTTTCACAACCCACAAATTGCATTAGAAAAGTTTTAACTTGTTGTAGTTCTGTGATTTGTTCGTCCAAATATGCCAAATGTTGCTCGGCAAGTGCATTGATTTCATTGCATTGTTTGTTAGGCGTTTGTTGTAATTGCAACAGCGTTTTGATGTTACTTAAAGAAAGACCGATATTACGGCAAGTTTTAATAAAGCGTAATTGTTCTAACTGATTTTCATCAAACACACGATAGCCGTTTTGTTGATGTGTAGGGGCGATTAAGCCTTGTTTTTCATAATAACGAATGGTTTCCAAATGTACGCCTGTTTGTTCACTGGCTTGTTTTATTTTAAAAAATTTTGACATTTTGGCTTGACCCTGTAATGACTACGGAGTTTATAGTATAGCAAATTTCATCTTAAAACAGGAGCAAAAAAAATGGCGTGCCAAAATTGTTGTGGTTCAAATCAGCCCATTCATCAATCGCCCAAGTACAAAAAAGCCTTGTGGATTGTCTTGATATTAAATTTATCAATGTTTTTTGTGGAAATTGTGATGGGGGTTAAATCAGGTTCAACTTCGCTGTTGTCGGACAGTTTGGATTTCTTGGGCGACAGTGCCAATTATTTGATAAGTTTGATTGTTTTGCCAATGGCGTTAAGTTACCGAGCCAAAGCATCTATGGTTAAGGGGCTAACGATGGGCGGTTTTGGTTTATTTATTTTAATGACAACCATTTATCGTGTGTTTTATGGGGAAATGCCCAGTTATTCTGAAATGAGCATTGTGGGATTTTTGGCGTTATTGGTCAATGTGTCGGCATTGTTGATATTATTAAAATTTCGTGATGGCGACAGCAATGTCCGCAGTGTGTGGGTGTGTTCCCGAAACGATGCGATTGGTAATGTGGCGGTAATTTTAGCGGGTATGGCAGTTTATTTTTTTCAATCAAAATATCCTGATTTAATTGTGGCGTTTGTTTTGGCATTTTTGGCATTACAAGCCAGTCAAGAAATCATCAAAAGGGCTTGGGCGGAATTAAAAGTCAGTTAATTTAAAACACCGTTTGGATTGATGTTCAAGCGGTGTTTTTATTTTTAAATTTTACAAAATAACTTTCAGGCAACCTGAAACCCTACACCCCTTTATTTTCCAGCGATTTTCGGTTTATCCACCACACCAGCGACAACATCACAGGCACTTCAACCAACACGCCCACCACCGTTGCCAATGCCGCCCCTGAATTTAAACCAAATAAAGCAATCGCCACCGCCACCGCCAATTCAAAAAAATTGCTTGTGCCGATTAAGCAAGCAGGGGCGGAAATGGCGTGGGGTAATTTAAGCCATTTTGCCCAAATCGCACTCAAGGCAAAAATGCCGTAAGTCTGCACCAATAAAGGAATGGCAATCAGCAGGATAATCATCGGCTTATCCACAATGGTTTGTGCCTGAAACGCAAACAACAGCACCACCGTCAATAACAATCCCAAGATAGACAAAGGCTTAAAACGCTGGCTGAATTGGCGAATTTTGTGTTCATCTTGCAAAGATTTGCGAGTGGCAAGCCCAACCAGCAAAGGCAACACCAAATACAGCAACACGCTAAAAAACAGCGTGTCCCACGGGATTGTGATGTCGTTCATACCCAAAAGTAGCCCTGCAATCGGGGCAAAGGCAAAAATCATAATCACATCATTTAAAGACACTTGCACCAGCGTGTAATTGGGGTCGCCTTTGACCAGTTGAGACCAAACAAAAACCATTGCCGTACAAGGTGCAACCCCAAGCAAAATCATACCTGCAATGTACTCGCTTGCCGATTGTTCATCTACCCAGCCAGCAAAAAACACCTTAAAAAACAACCAGCCCACAAGTGCCATCGTAAAAGGCTTAATCAACCAATTCACCGTTAAAGTCAGCCACAGCCCTTTGGGATTGTGGCGGATATTTTTAATGGCAAGCCAGTCAATTTGTATCATCATCGGATAAATCATCAGCCAAATCAGCACCGCAATCGGCAAATTGATTTGAGCCACCTGCATTGTGGCAATCCATTGAAAATAAGGCGTAAACCAAATACCCAGCCCCACGCCAAGCAAAATCGCCAAACCCACCCACACACTCAAAAACCGTTCAAAAATGCCCATTTTATGCCCCTTGTACGCGGATGATTTCGCCATCTTCTTTGACAAAATCACTGTGCAATGCCACAGGTGAAATGCTCAAAAACACTTCGCTTGGACGGCACAAACGCACGCCTTTTTCGGTGATGACAATCGGGCGGTTGATTAAAATGGGGGCGGTCAGCATTGCCTTAATGATGTCGTTATCGCTCACCTCGTTGTCCAAATGAAATTGTTGATATTCAGGCACATTGCTTCGTAAAAGCTCTCTGGGCGTGATGTTCATTTGTTCAATCAGTTGGCGTAATGTGCGTTCATCGGGCGGGGTGTCCAGATAATGAATAATGGTCGGCTCAATGCCCAAATGGCGAATCAAAGCCAGCGTGTTGCGAGAAGTACCGCATTTGGGATTGTGATAAATGCTGATTGGGTGCATAGTATGTTCCTTATTTCAAGAGTTATTGAAATGAATGGGCAAAAAAATTTGCTAACACGATTGGCAAAATTTTTCGCAATCGCCACCGCTTGCGTTTTCACAACAGCGATGCAATAAAAATTCAATCAAGCCGTTCATCATCGCTAAATTGGCGAAATAACGGACAAATTTTCCCTGCTGTTCACTGTAAACAAGGTTGGCGTTTGCCAAAGTTTTTAAGTGAAACGACAGATTATTGGGGGCAAGATTGAGCTGTTTTGCCAAATCGCCCGCCACCATACCACGCCCCCCTTCGGCGGTCAGGGCTTGGAAAATGGCAAGGCGTGTGGGCGAAGCAAGACTTTCAAACAGTTTGCTGGCGTGTTCGGTGTTCATATTCATAGGCGGTTAGTATAGCAGGGCGTGCTTTTCATTTCAATAGGTATTGAAATGATGTTTGTGTGTTCAGGCAGCCTGAAAAATTTATCTTTCCAAAAACGAAAACCAACTTCCCATTTTTCGCCATTCAAATTTTAAAAATAAAAACCTATAATATCCCCATACCCTAACCATAAGAGAGAAATAACATGGCTGATTATCTTGACAATGCCAATAAACAAATGAAACTTGCCCTACAACTGGTTTCAGGTTATGGCGGTGAGTTCCAGTCGTGGCGACTTGCCGACAGCAACGAGCGTGCCTATACCGACATTGATTTTTATGCCCAAATGGCAAAAACGGCCGAAAAAGGCAAAATCCACACGCTCTTTATCGCTGATACCCCGTCTTTTGGTGGGGGGGGCGGTGGCACGGACATTTCCACCCGTTCGCCTGCCTTTCCGCTTGAACCCATGGTTATGCTCTCTGCCGTTGCCTACGCCACACAAAAAATCGGCATGGTGGCGACTTTTTCCACCACTTACAACCTGCCCTACAATTTGGCTCGTCAATTAAAAACGCTGGACACATTAAGCCAAGGGCGTGTCGGCTGGAATGCGGTTACCACAGGCACACGAGAGACCGCCTACAATTTTGGCGACAAGCCCCTGCCTGATACGACCACACGCTACGAAATGGCACACGAAATGGTGGAAGCGGTGCAAACCTTGTGGGGCGGGTTTGGCGAAAATGCCTACATCACCGACAAAGCCACAGGCGTGTTTGCCGACATGAGCCAAATCAAGCCTGCCCATTACCAAGGCAAGCATTACCAAGTCAAAGGGGCATTGCCCATTCCTGCCACACCACAGGGGCAACCGCCGATTTTTCAGGCAGGCCCAAGTCCAGAGGGGGTGGAGCTGGCTGGGCGTTTTGCCAGTGGCGTGTATGCCAATCCGTTTACGATTGACGAAGCACGAGCCTACCGCAATGTACTCAAACAAAGTGCGATACAGCACGGCAGAAACGCTGACGACATCAATATGTTTAGCGGATTTATGTTCACGATTGGCGACACGTATGAAGAAGCGTTGGCTCGCAGAATGAAGCTCATTGATTTCATGAGCGATGATGAATTTTATGGGCAAATTCGCTATTTGTCGGCGATGATTGGCGTGAATTTGCATGGGCTTAATTTGAATGAGCCTTTGCCAAAACATTTGCAAAATCAGGCGACACCGCACCCACACGACCCACGCTCGCCACGAGCGGTAGAACTCATCAAACAAGGTATGTCGCCCAAAGAAGCCCTTGCCAATGGCGTGATTAACTACCACCCTGTGGTGGTCGGCACGGCAACCGATGTGGCGGACTTTATGGAAAACTGGTTCAAAGCAGGGGCAACAGACGGCTTTTCGCTCGCCCCCGACAGCCAAAAAGGCGTGCAAGATTTTGTGGAAAAAGTCGTACCGATTTTGCAGGAGCGTGGGATTTATCATGCTGATTATGAAGGTTCAACTTTGCGTGAGCATTTGGGCGTGCCGTATCAGTATGGGTTAAGAAAATAATTTATAAATAATCAATTAGTTAAGGAGATTGAATATGAAACGATTAACCAATAAAGTCGCCATTATCACAGGTGCCGCCAGTGGCATGGGCGAGACGACCGCTCGGGTGTTTGCCCGTGAAGGTGCGACCGTGATTATTACCGATGTGCAAGAGCAGGCGATTAAAGATTTGGTTGCCGACATTCAAGGCGAGTATGGCGATGTGGCGTTGGGCATTGTCCACGACATCGCAGACGAGCAGTCTTGGACAAAAGTTACCCAAGAAGTTGTGGCGAAATTCGGCAAAATTGATATTTTGGTCAATAACGCTGCCATTGGCGGTAAAGACTGGAAATACGAAGATGCGTCTTTGGAAGAATGGCAAAAAGTGATGAAAGTCAATGCCGAAGGGGCATTTTGGGGATTTGTGCCGTTGTGCCTTATATGAAGAAAAACGACATCAGCTCGATTGTCAATATCAATACCCTAGGCGTACACGTGGCAGGCAAAGGCATTGCGGGCATTTCGTATTCGGCGTCCAAAGGGGCGGTCGACGCCTTGACCCGTGCCATGGCTTCACGTCTTGGCAAATACAATATCCGTGTCAATTCCGTATCGCCCGGTCCGATTTTGACCCCTATGGCAAAGCAGTATTCCAGCGATGAAAAATTGGCAGAAATCGCCAGCTTTAATCAGCTTGGACGCATGGGCAACCCGCTTGATGTGGCACATACCACGCTGTTTTTGGCAAGCGATGAAGTCAAATTCATCACAGGGGCTGAGATTTTGGTGGACGGCGGCTTTAAGATTCATAAGCCTTTGTAAAAATTAGCGTAAAGAAAACATCGCTCAAAT
>NZ_JADFBZ010000049.1:0-21396 GCF_015223095.1 Moraxella sp. K127
AACACGCACCTTAATTAAAAATGGAGATGATTACCACTATCATGTAAAAGCCAGTGCCGCAGGCGTGGCAAGTGTAAACCAGTCGGCAAGTTTTAGCCTATCCAACGGCAGAATCGTACCATCTAGCTCCAATATGTCGGTGCGAGTGTTGGGCGTGGGACGCACTCATAATATCAAGTTTAATAACTCCGCCAAATCCGTGGTTAGCACGTATAAAGGCAAATCCACCACGCTTAGAATGAACGGACAAGCCTATGATGATTTGAGTTTAGAAACCCAAATCCGTCAAGAACTGATTAACGGTAAGTTTAGTGGAAATTATCATTTGGTTAAGAAAAATGAAATAGAAGCCACCAGATTTAGACGTTCGGGCAGTAGCAAAATCACCGTTCCTGCGGGTACTTATGACGCCATTCGCATTGACCGTGTGCACGATGACAAAGGGCGTGCCACGAGCTTTTGGCTTGCCCCCAGCCTAAATTATCTACCAGTCAAAGTCAGCCAAACCAATGACGGCAAAGTCATTAGTATGGAATTGACTAAGGTGAATTAAAAGTGGGTTCATTAAAAAGTGAATTAAAGACAAATTTAAAATTAAAAAAGGCGGACAGGGTTTCGCCTTTTTTAATTTTACAATATTTGGCAAAATGTGATAAAATTACTTAATTTGTATTTAAATTATAATAGGTGTGCCATGTCAGACATTAACAACCCCAACGACAAAAATCCAAAATTCTCTCGTATCCTACTCAAACTCTCAGGCGAAGCCCTAGCAGGGGGTAAAGACATGGGCATTGATGCGTCCATTCTTGACCAGATGAGCTTGTCTATCGCCCATTTGCGTGGGCTTGGCGTGCAAGTGGGGATTGTCGTTGGCGGTGGTAACTTGTATCGTGGTAGCACCCTCCAAAAAGAAGGGCTTGTCGGACGAGTTACAGGCGACCAAATGGGTATGCTTGCCACCGTGATGAACGGGCTTGCCATGCGTGATGCCCTAGTCCGTCGTAATATCAAATGCCGTCTTATGTCCGCTCTTAACATCGCCACCATTGGCGAGCCGTATTCTAGTCGTGAAGCCATTCGCCACCTAAATAATGGCGAAGTGTGCATTTTTGTGGCAGGTACGGGCAATCCGTTTTTTACCACCGATACGGCGGCGTGTTTGCGTGGGATTGAGATTGAAGCAGGTCTCATCTTAAAGGCAACCAAAGTGGACGGCGTGTATGATAAAGACCCAAGCGTTCATGCCGATGCGGTCAAATACGACAGCCTAACCTTTGACAAAGCCCTAGAAGACAAATTGGGCGTTATGGATTTGACCGCCATTGCCCTATGCCGTGAACACAACGTGCCGTTGCAAGTGTTTGACATGAATAAACCCAATGCTCTATTAAATGTCGTTATGGGCGAAAAAGAAGGTACACGAGTGTATCATTAATTCAATTTTTGGTAGTAGTCTAAAAAGTATGCTGAACTAGGTTTTCCGTTCGCCCTGAGCTTGTCGAAGGGCAGGAAAACCGTTAGGTTTCCCAAGCTCACCACGAACGGTTTTCCTTGTAGCATACTTTTTGAACCAGAGCCCAATTTTTATTGAATTTAAAATTAACTTTAAAAACTGTTAAATCTTGCTTATTATGCCGATTGGTAGGGGCGAATTGCAATTCGCCCTAATGTAACAAAATCAATGTTTAGTAAATATTGCAAATAGGAAACCCTTATGATTAACCAAATCAAAACAGACGGCAAAGCCCGTATGGAAAAAGCCCTTGAAGCCCTAGAAAGTGCGTTTGCCAAACTGCGTACAGGACGAGCTCACCCTGGTATCTTGTCGGGCGTTATGGTCAGCTACTATGGCTCGGATATGCCCCTAAACCAAGTGGCAAGCGTGAACGTAGAAGACAGCCGTACCCTACTTGTACAGCCCTTTGACCGCTCTATGGTGCAAGCGGTGGACAAGGCAATCCGTGAAGCGGATTTGGGGCTTAACCCCATGACCGCAGACGTGATTCGTGTGCCAATGCCAGCTTTGACCGAAGAGACTCGTAAGGATATGCAAAAATTGGCTCGCTCTGATGCCGAGTCTGCCCGTGTGTCGGTGCGTAATATCCGCCGTGATATGCTAGGCGACATCAAAAAACTCGTCAAAGACAAAGAAGCCAGCGAAGATGACGAACGCCGTGCCGAGACCGACATTCAAAAGCTGACCGATGACTTTATCAAAGCAATCGACACTCGCCTTGCCAAAAAAGAAAGCGAGCTTATGGAAGTCTAAGTTATGTCTTTTTAGGGCGTGCCTACCCTTTATATTTGCAATGAAAAATAGGGGAAATCGCACGTTTTTCAAGGAAAAGTCCGCAGTTGATATTAAAATATCAACAAGGAATTTGACGATGAAAAACAAGATTTAACCATTTTTCATGCAAAAACAGTGTTTTATCTCTAAAATATTTTAAACGTTAAATTGTGTTGCAAAGGTTCAGCACGCCCTATATAGGGCGAGCCATTCGCCCTATTTGTATCATTTACCATTGACCAATCCGCCTATCTATCATGCCAAATGCCCCATTACCCCCCATTTTAAACCTGCCCCAACACATCGCCATTATCATGGACGGTAACAACCGCTATGGCAAGGCTCACGCTTTGCAGGCAGGGGCAGGGCATATCAAGGGCAAAGATGCACTTGACCCCATTGTAGAGCATTGTTTGGCACGGGGCATTAAAGTTTTGACGGTGTTTGCTTTTTCATCTGAAAACTGGGCAAGACCACAGCCAGAGGTGGATTTACTCATGCAATTGCTTGAAAACACCATCCATGAGCAACTGCCACGCATGAACAAATACCAAATTCGCCTAAGATTTATCGGCAACAGATCAATATTAAATCCCAACTTACAAGCTCTGATGGCAGATGCTGAAACCCAAACCGCCCATTTTGACAAAATGACGCTTGTCATCGCCATCAGCTACGGCGGACAATGGGACATCGCCTTGGCGTGTCAAAAACTTGCCATACAAGTACAAAATGGAAATCTTGCCCCAAATGACATCAATGCAGACCTTATCGGACAGCATGTCGCACTCTCTGATGTACCATGCGTGGACATGCTCATTCGTACGGGGGGCGAATGGCGTATTTCTAACTTTTTGTTGTGGCAATTGGCTTATGCTGAGCTATTTTTTACCAGCACGTTATGGCCTGATTTTGGGACAGATGAGCTAGATAGGATGATACAAGACTTTGGCAATCGTGAAAGACGTTTTGGTAAAACCAGTGAGCAAGTTCAGAATAATGACAATTAAATAGACTTCCTGCAAAACCCTAAATTAAAGAAAATCGTTCGTGGTGAGCTTGTCAAACCATAACGGTTTTCCGCCACCCGCAGGCATAGCTCAGGGCGAACGGAAAACTAGTTTTGCAGGAAGTTTAATAAAAATCAAGAATAAAATAGCAATGAAAAACCTATTTAAATACGACTTTTTGGATAAAAATAAAGGCATTTAATCGGCATTTTTTAGCATGTCATTTTGTGTATTTATTGCCATTCCAAAATATAATACATTGTTTATTATTGTCTTGGGTGTGATTTGGGCGGTTTTGTTATTTGGTATTTATGCCTTTCTTGATAAATGGTTTTTAAAACAAAATTTTAATCAAAATCAATTAAGTATTTTTAATAAAATAGGTTGGATTATTTATATTATCAGCTTGATGGTGGCGGGTTATTTGGTAATTTGGCAAGATTGATAAATTATTCATAGAGCGTAGGTGCGTATTATGCACCATTGAGTGAAGTGATAAAGCTTAAAAGGAAATTTTTATGAATAAATTGCAAAAAACTTACCGTTATTTATTTAAATTACCCATTAGTGTGCCATTAATTATTCTGTTTTTTATGTTAATGGTAATTGATAAACAAGTACTGGTAATGCTATTAAGAAAAGAAGGGGCGATTTGGATTTCTGTGGCGTTATTGATTGTTTTGGCTTGTGAATTTATTTTTAAAAAAAGTGGTAAAATTTTATTGTACCAATGGACAATTTTCAAACGAGCAATTAGAAAATGCCAACCAAAAGGCGAAATGGGCGGTGTATTTTTCTATTGTGGCATTGGTGTTTTCGTTATTTTATATGCGTTATTTGATAAAAATGGTGGTTTGAGTTTTAAGTATAAGGTGCATATCACGCACCATTTAAAGCACAATGCCAATGGCGGTGTGTAATACGCACCTTATGAGTGTTATATTACTTTTGAGATTATTAAAACTGGAAAACCTTAAATGTGGCAACGAATAAAAACAGCAATCGTACTTGTGATTATCGTGGGTGTGGCGATGTTCACCAGTCGCCAACCCTTTTTGTTTTTGCCACTTTTGACCATAGGCACACTCATTGCCTCCCATGAGTGGACAAAACTCATGCCCAAACTCAAACAGCCTGTCTTATTTATCATGTTATCCCTAGCGATAACGATGATAAGTATCTTTATTTGGCAGACATGGGCGGTGTGGTGGTTACTCTCCTTTGGGATATGGCTGATGGCGACCAAATGGGTGCGTGTGTATCCTGCCCAGGAAAAATGGTACGGTAAACGTCTGTTTTTGATGGGTATCATCATTTTGACCGCCAGTATTACCGCCATATACAGCTTATGGCAAGTATCGCCTTGGTGGCTTATGTATGTATTTTTGCTTGTGTGGTGTGCCGACAGTGGGGCGTATTTTATCGGACGCAAATTTGGCAAACGTAAACTTGCACCCAACGTCTCACCCAATAAATCCATAGAGGGTTTCATCGGTGGCATCATTACCGCAAGTTTTGTGGCGATGGGTGTGGGCTTTGGATTAGAGCTTGGTACGGTGGCACTCATTGCCTTTTTGGGCTTGTCGGGGCTTACGGTGTTGGCAAGTGTGCTGGGCGACTTATTTGAATCGATGTTAAAGAGACGAGCGGGGATTAAGGACTCTGGCAGCATTTTGCCTGGGCATGGTGGGGTGCTTGACCGTATTGACAGTCTGCTGTCTGCCACACCTGTGTTTGCACTTGGGGTGTTGGTACTTGTGTATTTGGGCGTATTGCCTGCACTTGGTGATTTAAAGGGGCTTTTGTGATGACGGCATTGACAACGCCATTGACCGTGCTTGGAGCAACAGGCTCAATCGGCGACAGCACGCTTGACATCGCACGCCACGCAGGGTTGGGTGTGTATGCCTTGTCGGGCTTTGGTCGCTTGGATAAATTATTTGAGCTATGCGTGGAGTTTCGCCCAAGCCGTGTTGGCGTGCCGTCTGATAAGGTGGACGAATTTGCCAAACGCTTAAAATCGGCAAATCTTATGATTGACGTGGTCGGCGGTCAAGACGGCTTGGCGGAGTTGGCAAGCGACAAAGGGGCGGGCAAGGTCGTAGCAGGCATTGTCGGTTCGGCAGGGCTTGGCTCTACCTTATCGGCAGTCAAAGCAGGGCAGACGGTACTACTTGCCAACAAAGAAAGCCTTGTCATGGCAGGCGAGTTGGTCATGAACACCGCACGCACGCACAACGCCACGATTTTGCCCATTGACAGTGAGCATAACGCCATTTTTCAATGTTTGCCAAAGGCGGTGCAGGACGACAACACCGCCATTCATCGCAGTGAATTTGGCATAAAAAAACTGTGGCTGACGGCAAGCGGTGGTGGATTTTTGCACAAATCTTATGATGACATGAAAAACGCCACAGTCGCCCAAGCGGTGTCGCACCCCAACTGGAACATGGGGAGCAAAATCACGGTGGATTCTAACACCATGATGAATAAGGGCTTGGAGCTGATTGAGGCTTGTCATTTGTTTAACCTATCTGACGCTCAGATTGACATTGCCATTCACCCCCAAAGCATCATTCACTCTATGGTGGAATATGTGGACGGCTCTATTTTGGCACAACTTAGTTCACCTGACATGAGAGTACCCATTGCCCATGCTTTGGGATACCCTAATCGCATGGATGGCGGCGTGAAATCATTGAGCTTATTTGACATATCCGCCTTAGAATTTACCCGCCCCGATAAGAACAAATTCAAATCCCTAGACCTTGCCCGTCATGCCATACGGACAGGTACTGGGGCATGTGTTGCCTTAAATGCGTCTAATGAAGTGGCGGTATCGGCATTTTTGGATGGTCGCATTCGCCTAACCGACATCGCCGACACGGTGGAGCGTGTGTTACATGATGATGAATTGGGGGTACAATTTGGCAGACATTTTGATGAGCTTGACGAGATTTTGGCGTTAGATAAACGGGTGCGAGATAGGACGGACGTTTATTTAAGAAAGTTAATGGATTGATTTTAATGGTTTTTTACATTTGAATTAAAATAAATCTCTTTCCAAACTAAAAATAAACCTTTATAAGTATTGGGGTTGAAGTTTTTAAAAATCCACAAAAATCGGGGTTTGGAAAGAAGTCTAATGTATTTTTAAATTTAAATGCGTAGGGGCAATTTATTCGCCCAAATTTACCCAATTATCCAAAATTTTAAAACCAAATCTTTATATTGATTAAAATTACCATTTAAAAATTTTTGAAGGTATTGTAGGGGCAATTTATTCGCCCAAACCAATTTGTTGGCAAAACAAAAAACTAAGAGAACCCAAAAAGCATGACCGCTTTATATTTATTTTTATCCGCCTTGCTTGTCCTTACGCCCCTTGTCGCCTTGCACGAGTGGGGGCATTATATCGTGGCACGGCTGTGCGGAGTTAAGGTTTTGACTTATTCTATCGGTTTTGGTACTCGGCTGTTTGGCTGGACAAGTCCCAAAACAGGCATAGATTATCGCATTTGTGCGATACCGCTTGGCGGATATGTCAAAATGCTGGACGAGCGAGAAGGGGACGTTGCCGAGCATGAGCGACATTTGGCATTTAACAATCAGCACCCCTTAAAGAAAATCGCCATTGTCATCGCAGGGCCGTTGATGAATTTTATCATCGCCATTGGGCTGTTTTTTGTGCTGTTTTTACAACCAAGCGAGCAGTTATCGACCAAAATCGGACGGATTGTGAGCGATAGCCCTGCCCAAGCGAGCGGACTTGTGGTGGGCGAGACGATACACGCCATTGACGGCAAAAATACGCCCACGTGGGAGAGTGTGAATTTTGCCTTAGCTGACCGCATGGGCGAGCGTGGGGCGGTGGTTGTGGCGACCGATAAGGGCAAATATAGCGTGCAGGTCAATGACTTTATGCAAGGGGCGGACAAGGGTAAAGACCCGCTTACCGCCCTTGGCACATTACCTTGGCGACCTGTCATACCGCCTGTGATAGGCTCGCTGGCTGCTGACGGAGCAGGGGCGTTAATGGGGCTAAAAGCAGGCGATAGGATTAGCCACATTGACGGCAAAGAGATAAAAGACTGGCTGACCGCCACCGAGATTATCCAAAATAATCCCGAAAAATCGCTCACGTTTGGCGTTGTCCGAGACGGGCAAAACATGGACATCAAGGTCATGCCAAAAGCGGTCAAGGTGGATAATCGCACGGTTGGGCAAATCGGGGCAAGGGTGCAAGAGACCAAAATTACCGTTCCCGATGATTACAAAATGACGGTAAACCATACGCCCATACAGGCTTTACAAAAATCCTTTATCAAAACTTATGATTTGTCCGTGATGACTATTAAGTCTATGGGCAAGATGATTACAGGGCTGATAGGGCTTGACAACCTATCGGGCCCGATTACCATTGCCGAAGTATCCAAAGACAGTATCCAAATGGGCTGGGAGCAGGTGCTATCTACCGCAGGGCTGATTAGTCTGTCGCTTGCCGTGCTAAATCTGTTGCCGATACCTGTGCTGGACGGTGGGCATTTGGTGTTTTATACTTATGAATTGATAGTGGGTAAGCCCATGAGTGAACGACTACAAATGGCAGGCTTGCAAATGGGTATGTTATTACTGTTTGGCATGATGGTGCTAGCCATTGGTAATGACATCTCACGAATGTTCGGTTAGGGCGAAAATCTAACCACTTGGTAGGGCAATAGAAATGCCAATAAACGCTAAGCATGATTTTTGGTAATAATTGGGCAATATTTAAAGAAAATTTTTAAAAATTTGACAATTTTACTTGCCAAAATTGATTTTTTGGCTTAACT
Source organism: Moraxella sp. K127 (assembly GCF_015223095.1). Classification (NCBI taxonomy): domain Bacteria; kingdom Pseudomonadati; phylum Pseudomonadota; class Gammaproteobacteria; order Moraxellales; family Moraxellaceae; genus Moraxella; species Moraxella sp. K127. The sequence goes on from NZ_JADFBZ010000049.1 coordinate 8,136, forward strand.
TACACCATATTTTTGATTAATTAACATTTGCCATATTCAATCATCATCAATGCACACTTGTATTTTATCATTATTTTGGTGTTGTTGCTGATGAGTTGAACGACTTTGAGTGAACCTGTTATGCGTACTTCTTTTTTGACAAAAACCTTAACCGCGTCTGTGATGATGGTCATGGTCACTACGGCTCATGCCGATGATGCTGTCAGTGCCATTGAGTTTAGTGGTCTTAGCCGAGTGACCCCCCAAAGTTTGCAAGTGGCACTGCCTTTGGGTGTGGGTCAGGCATTGACATCGGATGCGTTGGCGGACAGCATTCGTGCCTTGTATGCCACCGAGCAGTTCTCAAACGTGCAGGCAGATGTTGATGGTGGGCGTGTGGTGTTTCATGTCGTGGAGCGTCCGATTATCGCTGAGCTAAACTTTGATGGTAATAAACTCATCCCTGATGATGGCTTAAAGCAGGGCTTGGAGAGTACGGGGCTTGCGGTGGGTAGCGTACTAAAACAGGCAACCGTTGCCATCTTAGAGAGTGAGCTTGAAAATCAGTACATCTCACAGGGTTATTATAATGCTGACATTGAAGTCAAGCAAACCGAACTGGACGGCAACCGTGTCAAGCTGGACATTAATTTTGTCGAAGGCAAACCTGCTCGTGTGGTAGACATTAACATCATTGGTAATACCCATTTTAGCGACGAAGAGTTAAAAGATGAGTTCGTGGTCAAGGACAAAAAATGGAACCCACTGTCCAAAGCCGACCGTTATAGCCAAGAAAAGCTCAATGCCAGCCTAGAAAATGTCAAAGCCAAATATCTCAACGATGGTTTTGTGCGAGTGAGCGTGGACAATGCCACCCTAAACATCGATGACGAGAAACAAAAAGTCTTTATTGAAACGACCATTAATGAAGGTCAGCAGTATAAGTTTGGCGACATTCAATTTTTGGGTAATACCACCTATCATACCGATGAGCTAAATGAGCTGGTCAAATTCAAGCAGGGCAATACCTATTCACAAAAAGAGCTCGATGAGACCACCGCCGAGATTTCCAATAAGTTCGGCGATGATGGCTATTATTATGCCCAAATCCGCCCTGTGCCAAGGATTGATGATGAAGCCTTGACAGTAGGTGTGGATTATTATATTGACCCTGTACGTCCTGTCTATGTTCGTCGCATCAACTTTACCGGCAACCTAAAAACCAAAGACGAAGTGCTACGCCGTGAAATGCGTCAGCTCGAAGGGGCGCTCGCATCCAACCAAAAAATTCAGCTCTCCCGTGCCAGACTGATGAGAACGGGTTTCTTTAAAGACGTCAAAGTGGACGTGAGACCTGTACCAAACAGTCCTGACCAAGTGGACATTAATTATACGGTCGAAGAACAGCCATCAGGCTCATCCACCATCGCCGCAGGGTACTCACAAAGTGGCGGTATGACGTTCCAAGTGGATTTGTCGCAGTCCAACTTTATGGGAACAGGTAACCGTGCTAATATGTCATTTAGCCGTTCGGAAACCCGTGATAATTATAGTCTGGGCATGACCGACCCCTATTTTACCGTCAATGGCGTCTCTCAAAGTGTCAATGCCTACTACCGCAAGACCAAATATGACAGTAAAAACATTTCCAACTATGTGCTTGACTCCTATGGCGGTAGTTTGATTTATGGCTATCCGATTGATGAAAAGCAGCGTATCAGTGGTGGTTTTACCGTTGATAAAACCAAAGTGCGTGGCGGACGTTATATGGGTGTTGCCAATGTCAAACAGCTGTTAGAAGATGGTGGTCGGGCAGACATTGATAGTGATGGCACAAGTTTTACCAATGACTACACCACCTATGGCGGGGTGCTTGGATGGAGTTATTCTAGCCTTGACAAGCCCGTATTCCCTACCAAGGGGGTAAGTCATAATGTGGATGTCAATTTGGGTTTTGGCGACCAGACTTTCCAAAAGGTAAACTACCGCCTAAACGCCTATTATCCACTATGGAAAGGCACGGTACTCCGTGGTCATGCACGCTTGGGTTATGGTAATAATTTGCCATTTTATGAAAACTTCTATGCAGGTGGTTATGGCTCGGTGCGTGGCTTTGAAGCATCATCATTAGGGCCATTGTCTCGCTCTTATGCGTGGGCGACAGATGCTCGTAATTACCGCGGTGAAGAAGTGGGTGGTAATGCGTTGGCGACCTTTGGGGCAGAGCTGATTTTGCCGGTGCCGTTTAAAGGTGACTGGGCAGACCAAGTGCGTCCTGTGATTTTCTTTGATGCTGGTCAGGCATTTGACACCACCAATCTTGACAGCGAAAAAATCAACTTAACCCAGCTTGGGGTTGCCAATGACAACCTAACCTACATCGAGCAGGATAAAGAGTTGCGTTATAGTGTGGGAGCGGGCGTGACATGGTACACCCCGATTGGACCGATTTCCATCAGTTATGCCAAACCGTTAAATGAAAAAGAAGGCGACCAAGTAGAAAACGTCCAATTCCAAATCGGTAGCGTATTCTAATCATGATTGATTTGGACAAACTTATCCGTGCCATTGAGCGTTGCCAAACGGTATTAAATAAAGACGCCTTGGCACATCGCCATGTGTCGGTTAGTCGTGTGGCGGATTTGGCAGGTGCCGATAAGGACAGCTTGGCGTTTTTGGCAAAGGCAGGCTATTTGTCTGATTTGGTGGGAACTCGTGCAGGCGTGGTGCTCGTATCAGAGCGATTTGCTGACAAATTACCCGCCCTGCCTGATACCACCGTGATTCTTGTCAAAGATGCCTATTTGGCGTATGCATCCGTGAGTGGGTTATTTGACTATCAAAGCGATAACGGCATTCACTCCACCGCCATCATCTCGCCTAGTGCCATCATCGGCAAAAATGCCAAAATTGGGGCGTATGCCGTCATTGGCGATTTTGTACAAATCGGCGATGACTGTGAGATTGGCTCGCACGTTAGTGTTGCTCACCACTGTGTGATTGGCGATGATGTAGAGATTCATGCTCATGCCAGTATCGGTGCAGACGGTTTTGGTTTTGCCCCAAAAGTGGGGGCGGACGGGCTGGCTTGGCAAAAAATTCATCAGCTTGGGCGTGTCGTTATCGGTCATCGTGTGCGTATCGGTGCCAACACTTGTATTGATAGGGGTGCGGTGGGTGATACCGTGATTGGCGATGATGTGATTATTGATAATTTGGTGCAGATTGCTCATAACGTCCATATCGGGCGTGGCACGGCGATTGCTGCCATGACAGGCATTGCCGGCAGTACGCACATTGGGGCGAACTGTATCATTGGTGGTGCGGTGGGGATAGCAGGGCATTTGCACATTACCGACAATGTCACGCTAACTGGCATGACGATGGTCACAGGCTCTATCAAAGAAGCAGGCTCGTACTCATCAGGCACTACCGCCATGCCGAGCAATGACTGGCGACGTGCGGCGGTCAAGTTTCGCCAAAGCGGACAAAAGTAAATTTTTATTTAAATGGATATATCCATGACAAATTCTACCCTAGACCTAGAACTGATGACCGATGGCGACCACGAACGCTTAACGGCTCAAAACTTGACCTTACCATTTGGCTATTCCGTCATCAAACGGTATCTGCCCCACCGTTATCCTTTTATGCTCATCGACCGTGTTACGGCAGTGTCGGCGGATAATTGGATTACGGGCTACAAAAACATCACGATTAACGAAGAGCTGTTCAACGGTCATTTTCCTGATAATCCTGTCATGCCAGGGGTGCTGATGGTGGAAGCCATGGCACAGTTGTCGGGCATTTTGGGGTTTGTCAGTGCAGGGCAATCGTCCGAAGACGGCTATCTGTATCTGTTTGCAGGCGTGGATAAAGTGCGTTTTAAAAAGCTCGTCAGCACAGGCGATACGCTCGTGATTCGCTCTAAGCTCGTTACCGCCAAACGTGAGATTTATAAATTTGAATGCACCGCTCATGTGGATGGCAAATTAGCGTGTAGTGCCGAGATTATGATTGCCCGTCAAAAGCTGGACTAATGTGGATAGCGTCATGAACATACACCCAACCGCCATCATTGACCCCAGTGCTGTCATACACCCAACCGCTGTGATTGGGGCGTATTGTATCGTGGGTAAAAATACCGTGATTGGCGAAGACACCATTTTAAAATCGCACGTCATCGTGGGCGATAATACAACCATTGGCAAGCGTAACACCATTTTTCAATTTGCCAGCATCGGTGAGATTCCGCAGGATTTAAAATTTAAAGGCGAAACCACTTACCTAGAAGTGGGCGATGACAATACCATTCGGGAGTCTTGTACCTTTCATCGTGGCACGGCAGACGGCGGTAATTTGACCAAAATCGGCAACCACAACCTATTTATGGTAAACACTCACATCGCTCATGATTGCATGGTGGGCGACCACAACGTGCTTGCCAATAATGTGGGCGTGGCAGGTCATGCTCATATTGGTAATTATGTGATTGTCGGTGGGCAGACGGGTGTACATCAGTTCTGTCGGATTGATGACTATGCGATGATTGGCGGGGCGAGCCTGATTTTAAAGGACGTGTGTGCCTTTACCACCGTATCGGGCAACCCATCCACAGTGCATGGGCTAAACAAAGAAGGCATGAGACGAAAAGGGTGGAGCAAAGAAACCATTGAGACGCTAGATAGAGCCTATGACGTGATGTTTCGTTCTGGTAAAATCAAGGCGGACGTGATTGCTGAGCTGTCCACTTGGGTGGCGGATGAGCCAAAAGTGGCGTTGTTTATCGAGTCGCTACAAAACAGCAAGCGTGGACTGATTCGCTGATTTAAGTTTACAAATGTTATCATCAACCCATAATATTTCGTTATGGGTTTTTATTTTTTTATTTATTTGACTTTTTTAATTGATTCAATCAAACTATGCAGGACAAAATATTTTTACAAAATTTAACAGATTTGGCATGACAGATGACAATGGGTAAATTCCCCATTAAAAGGAGTTGCCAAAACATTAAAAAAGGAGCAATTATGTCCACACAACGAGAAAGTTGGTCGGCACGCTCAGGCTTTATTTTGGCGGCGATTGGGTCGGCAGTAGGCTTGGGCAACATTTGGCGTTTCCCTTATGTGTCTTATGAAAATGGCGGTGGGGCGTTTTTCATCCCTTACTTGATTGCCTTGGCAACCGCAGGGTTTCCCTTGCTATTTTTGGATTATGTCGCAGGGCAAAAATACCACGGAGCCCCACCCACGGCTTATCGGCGAATGATTAAATCAAAAGAAATCGTGGGCTGGTGGCAGGTGCTGGTGTGTACGGTCATCGGGATTTATTATGCGTCCGTGTTGTCATGGGCAGGGCAATACACCCTATATGCCTTTGGGCAACAGTGGGGCGATGACCCGCAGACGTTTTTCTTTGAGCATTATCTGCAAAATGGCTCGGGACTAGATTTTGGCATTGTGCCTAGTCTGTTTATCGGGGTGGCCATCGTATGGGCATTGGTGCTGTTCATCATGTATGGCGGTATCCGAAAAGGCGTGGAGCTTGTCAACAAAATCTGTATTCCGCTATTGGTGGTCATGTTTACCATAATGGTGGTGCAAGCAGTGCGACTAAACGGTGCCTCCGAAGGGTTAAATGCCTTTTTTACCCCCAATTGGGAAAAAATGGCTGACCCTAAGGTCTGGCTTGCCGCTTACGGGCACGTCTTTTTCTCAATGTCTATCGGCTTTGGGATTATGGTAACGTACTCATCTTATTTAAAGAAAAATGCCAACCTGACAGGCTCAGGATTGGTGGTGGGTTTTGCTAACTCATCGTTTGAAGTCATGGCAGGTATCGGGATTTTCTCGGTACTGGGCTTTATGGCGGTGCAATCAGGCGTGCCTGTATCAGAAGTGGTGTCGGGCGGTATCGGTTTGGCATTCATCGCTTTTCCAAAAATCATCTCTAGCATGGGCGACGCTGGTACGCTCATCGGCATCTTGTTTTTTGGTTCGCTGTTTGTGGCGGGCGTTACGTCCATGGCAAGTATCTTACAAGTGCCAATCTCAGCGGTCAAGGACAAATTCGGCTGGTCGCATAAAAAAGCAGTTAGCGTGGTCGGTGGTGTATCAGCTCTCATCTCACTTGCCCTGTTTTCTACCAAAACGGCGATTACCTTTGTGGACGTGATTGACCATTTTGCCAATAATATCGGCGTGGTAACAGGGGCGATTTTGTCTATCATTTGGGTAACGTGGTTTAACCGTCCTGTCATGGATAAGCTCATCAACCACATTAACGCCATTTCTAGCGTGAAAGTGGGTAAGGGCTGGGCATTTATGCTGACCATTGTTACGCCCATTTCGCTCATCGTGGCGTTGGTGCTAAGTGTGTTCTCACTCGTTACCAAGGGCTATGACAGTTATGATTTGGCAACTCAACTTATCTTTGGTTGGGGTGTGGTGGCAGTGTTTGCGGTGGGTTCGTTCCTATTGACCAAAGCACCTGCCCACGCCACACATCATCAGCACAAATCCATAGAAGGAGAAAACGCATGAACGGTACCGCATTAGCAGTCATGGTGGTGGCTTTGTCTATCGTTTGGGGTGGGTTGATTTTATCCATCATTCACTTAACCAAAAATCCTGATATTGACATGGATAAAGTGCCAAGCGACCATTAAAGCAAAAAACGGCAATGATAAGTTGCCGTTTTTTTGGGTGTATTTATTTAACATAATCTATTTTTATTTTTTAAAATTTGGGTATTTGGGGGTGTGTAGTAGGGGGGTAAGGTGCGTCCCACGCACCTTTTTAAATAGAAATCTTATTGGTGCGTATTACGCACCTTACGTCTATTGGCGTATTTTGAAGTTAAATGATTATAAAAAGGGCAAATTCATGCCCTTTTATCTTTTTTAACCAATCATTTATAATACGCATTTTCCGTCTTAGTGTGGTCGGTTTCGTCAATGACTTGGGTCAGCTCAGGGATTTGTTGTTTTAGCTGAACTTCCACGCCTTGACGCAAGGTAACATCCACCGCACTGCACCCTTGACAGCCACCGCCAAATTTTAGCACCGCAGTTTTGCCTGCATCATCTTCGATGACTTCCAAAAGCTCCACATGACCACCATGACTGGCAAGTTGGGGGTTAATCTCGGCTTGTAGCACATAAGTAATCCGCTCTTCAATGCTGGCATTTTCGCCCACTTGGGGGACTTTTGAGTTAGGGGCTCTAAATGTGAGCTGACCGCCAAAACGGTCTTTGTTATAATCAATCACCGCATCATGCAGATAAGGAATGCTCGGGGCGTCAATGTGGGCGACAAATTTGTCATAAGGAATTTGCAAATCGTCTTCATCAATCTCATCAGGCTGGCAGTAGCTCATACAGCATTCGGCTCGAGGCGTGCCTGCGTGTTCCACAAAAATACGCACGCCAATGCCGTCCACTTCTTGTTTGGCAAGCAGTTCTGCCAGATAGTCTTGGGCGTTGGGCGTGATGATGATGTTACTGCTTAAAGGTTCGTTTTGTAAATCGCTCATGGTAAAAACTCAATAATAAAGATAAATCTATGCTTTTATGGTAACATAATCGCTTTTATCAAGTCTAATTTTTTAAATAATGAGATTTAACATGGCTCAATTTGATTATTTGGTATTTATCGGGCGGTTTCAGCCGTTTCATCATGGGCATGAATTTGTCGTGCGTGAAGCCCTAAACCGTGCCAAAACCGTCATCATGCTCATCGGTTCGGCAAATAGCCCACGCACCATCAAAAATCCGTTTAGCTTTGATGAACGTGAAAGCATGATTTTAAAAGCCTTTGATAATGACACAGCCGACAGCGAGCGTATCATTTGTATGCCCATTGATGACACGCTCTATAATGACCACAAATGGCTCCAAAACGTCCAACAAGCGGTCTCGTTTATCACCCAAAACGAACCTGCCAAGATTGGTATCATCGGGCATACCAAGGATGACAGTTCGTATTATTTGTCGTTATTTCCTGATTGGGGTTTTGTTGAGTTGCCCAGTTTTGAAAATTTGTCTGCCACACCGCTAAGACGGGCGTATTTTTTAGATGAACGTCTAAAAAATGGCGATGATTGGCAAGATAAAATGCCTGCCCCGAGCGTGGCTTTTTTACAAAAATTTGCCCAAACGGACGATTTTACTCATCTGCAACGTGAATACCGCCATGTCTTAGATTATCAAAAAGCATGGCAGTCCGCTCCGTATCCACCTGTGTTTGTTACGGCGGACGCTTTGGCGGTGCAGGCAGGTCATGTGCTACTCATTGAGCGTGGGGGCGAGTATGGGCGTGGGCTGTATGCGTTGGCGGGCGGATTTTTGGATAAAGATGAAAGCCTGCTTGACTGTGCGTTACGTGAATTACAAGAAGAGACTGGGCTTATCATCAGCCCAAGCACTCTAAAAGCAAGCCATGCCTTTGACGCTCCGAACCGTTCGGCTCGTGGACGGACGGTAACAACGGTGTTTTATTTTGAACTGACAGGCGATAAGCTCCCCGATGTGGCAGGGGGCGATGATGCCAGTCGGGCGTTTTGGCTACCGCTTGGCGAGCTTGACGGGCGTATGATGTTTGAAGACCATTATAGCGTGATAACTAAGATGTTGGGGTTGTAGGGGTGCTTCGATGAGATGGTTGCTTTGCTTGATGATGTTTATGAGTGTTTGTGTTCATGCAAACAGTTACCCAAATGCTGATGAGCTGATTGGCTGTTTAAAACACGACAAACAAGCCAATCAGAGCATGATGCGTCTTTTGCCCAATCAGCGTGTGATGATAAGTGCGATGGGCATGGTAGCGTTTGGCGGTTATCGGCTCGTGGGTGATGTGATGTCTATTGAGATGGACAAGCCTTCTGTATTTGCCGTGATGAGTAGGCATAATCGTTATCAAGACGGCACACGTCTTCATATCAAGGGGCGAAGTGATGAAGATGGTTTTTTATTGCAAATTAATGATGATGAGCCAAATTACGTCTCTGGTGGTCATGCTTATTTGTGTCATGGTAATGATGTCAATACCTTGAAGTTTTATGCTGACATGAATGAAGTGGGTAAAGATGGTGGGAAGTACCAAGAGAGGTATGCATGGCAAAATGCTGTTCCGAGCGGTCATAATGACATCATTGTCATGTATAGCACCAAACGAGAGCGATTTAGCCAAAGTTTTAGTTATAAGTTGATGGCTGATAATGGGCGGATTTATTTCATACAAGATGGGGTGGATGAGACAGTAGGGCGAGCGTATCTTAGTCGTGATGAGAGCGAGCTTGATTTTATTGATGAGTATTTTGATGATAACGGCAATCCCATTGTGGAAAAATTAAACGACCCTAATTTTATCCTGTTAAATGGGTTTAACCAAATAGACATCCTAATGAGTGATGATGAGTCGCATGGGTGGGATTTGGATGTGTTTGATTATCATGTAGATGGTGATTATTATACGGTTAAGCCTGAGCATTCATCTGAATTTTATGCCAAAGATGATAAAATCTATCGGTATCATTGGGTATCAAACCAACCCAGCAAGACGGCAAAGACAGACATGGCTAAGTATCAAGATATCCGTCAAGGGCGATGGCAGTGCCAAGCAATCGCAAATGATTGGTGATGGGATGGGGTGTGGGCATGATGGTGTGGTTTTTATCATCATGCCCATGATATCAAGCAAATAATGACATAACCAAAAGCGAAAAAGCAAAAACCCTTTTCCAAAACAGAAAAGGGTTTTTAAATATGGCTCCCCAACCTGGGCTCGAACCAGGGACACACGGATTAACAGTCCGATGCTCTACCGACTGAGCTATTGGGGAATAACTTGTCGTATCAAGTGATTGCGTATTATATAGATTTTTGACAACTTGTCAAGAAATTTTTTAAAAAATGATAAAAATTTTAATATTAAAAATATTTTTGTTTAAAATCAATATTTTAAAAGTATAAAAATAAAAAACCGAAACACCGCTGTCAAGTGTTGCCCATGAACCAAGTAGTTCAAGGCGGGTAAATCTTTGCTGTTTTAGGTTTCCCGATACATCAGATGATGCGGGCATACACACCACAGCAAACAGTCATTACCCTGTAAGTGTGATTATCGGCTCAGGTGTATTCTCAACTGGCGAATGTTTCAGTGGCTCTATTGTACGATAATTTTGTAAAAATTTCAAGATTTGGGAGGTTTTTGCCGTGCCGAATGGGGGTATTTTGTGATAAAATGGGAAATGAGTTATCATTTTTGATTTGTTAAAAAAGGCTTTATCATGAAAAAAATCCCCCACGTTTTGATGATTTTGGACGGTGTCGGACACCGAGAAGACTCACGAGACAACGCCGTTTATACCGCCAAAAAACCCAATCTGGACACGCTCATGGCGACTTGCCCACATGGGCTTATCTCAGGCTCAGGACAGGACGTGGGTTTGCCTGACGGTCAATTTGGCAATTCAGAAGTGGGGCATATGAACCTTGGGGCGGGGCGGATTTTGTACCAAGATTCTACCCGCATCATGAATGACATTAGCTCGGGTGAATTTTTTAATAATGACGTGCTGGTTAAGGCGGTCAAGGACACGATAGACAACGAAGGGGCGGTGCATATTTTGGGCTTGCTGTCGGACGGTGGGGTTCATGCTCATATTGACCACATTAAGGCGACCGCCAAACTTGCCGTAGAGCAGGGGGCAAGCCAAGTGTTCGTTCATGCGTTTTTGGACGGGCGAGACACCCCACCAAAATCGGCAGACGGCTATGTGGCGGATTTGGAGCAGTATTTGGCAAATCTTAGCCAAGAGTTTGATGTCGAAGCCAAAATCGCAAGCTGTATCGGACGCTTTTTTGCCATGGATAGGGATAAGCGGTGGGATAGGGTGGAGCAGGCGTACGACCTGATGACCCAAGCCAAGGCGGTGCGTGAAGCGGACAGTGCCAGCCATGCCATAGAGCTTGCCTATGGGGCGGACGAGACCGATGAGTTTGTACAGGCGACCATGATTGATGATAATGGCGTGATAGCGGACAATGACGGCGTGATTTTTGTCAATTTTCGGGCTGACCGTGCCAGAGAGATTAGTGGGGCCTTTGTGAATGCTGATTTTGACGGCTTTAAGCGTAAGGCAACGCCCGAGCTGTCTGCTTTTGTCATGATGACCAAATATTCTGATGAGTTAGAAGCTAACCCTAAAACAACGGTGGCGTATTATCCAACAGGCCTTGCCAATACATTGGGCGAATACCTACAAAATCACGGTAAAACCCAGCTTCGCATTGCCGAAACCGAAAAATACGCTCACGTTACTTTCTTTTTTAGTGGCGGGCGTGAAGAGCTGTATGACGGCGAAAAACGCATTTTGGTAAATAGCCCTGATGTCAAAACCTATGATGAAAAGCCCGAGATGAGTGCTTTTGAAGTAACTGACAAGCTAAAAGAAGCGATATTATCAGGCGAGTTTGACGTGGTCATCATCAACTACGCCAATGGCGACATGGTGGGGCATACGGGCGTGTTTGATGCGGCGGTCAAGGCGGTAGAAGCGGTGGATACCTGTATTGGCGAGATAGTCGGTGCGGTGCGTGAGATGAACGGTCATCTGCTCATCACCGCCGACCACGGCAACTGCGAGCAAATGCAAGACTACGAAAGCGGACAGGTGCATACTCAGCACACGACCGAATTTGTGCCGTTTATCTATGTGGGCGACAAACAGGTGAGCGTGCGGACAGGCGGACGACTGTGTGATGTCGCTCCGACTATTTTGCACCTGATGGGTATGCAAAAACCTGCCGAGATGACGGGTGAGAGCCTATTGGTGGATGTATGAAACTGACAAAAACACTACTGGCGAGCATGGTGGCGTTGGCGGTAAGTATGCCGATGACAAGCCATGCCGAGCTACCCAAAGCCATCAGCACGCCCATCAATAAAGTGGCAAATCTACTCGGCTTTGGCGATGATGTGCAAGCTGACAGCGGTCTGGATGTTGAAGCAGAGACAGGCGAGCAGACGGATGCCCAAGACCCGACAAGCCCAACACTTGATGCCTTAGAGAGTAAGCCCAATACACTACATGGCATAGAAGGGCTACATCAGGGGCGTGTGCCACTGGGGGCGGTGTCGCCAAACACCCTAAAAACCTTTGTGTCGGTGGTGGATTTGGTGCGTCGTGACTATGTCGAAGAAGTCAGCGATGAGAAGCTCTTTGAAAATGCCATGAGTGGCATGCTGACAGGGCTAGACAGCCATGCGGAGTTCTTGGATAAAGACGCCTTTGCCAATCTACAATCATTCACCGCAGGCAACGTGGCGAACATCGGGCTGTCAGCGGTATGGCAGGATGATGAGAGTCATTGGGTCATTACCAGTGTTCATGAAGACTCATCTGCCAAACGTGCTGGCGTAAAAGTGGGAGACTATCTACACCAAGTGGGTGAGACCAAACTGGATGAGAGTCACAGTGAAAATGATGTCAAACAGTTATTAAATGGCATTGCTGGCACACAGGTGGATATTGTGGTGTCTCATGCGGGGCGTAGCAAAAGACGACTTACCGCTCAGCGTAATGAAGTGTTAAAAAGCAATGTAGAGACTGCCATCGTTGGGGGTGTGGTTATCATTAAACTGCCCGTGTTTCAAAACAACACCCGTCAGCAGATTTTGGAGAGTTTGGGGCAGGCGGGCGTGCCAATCACAGGGGTGATATTGGACGTACGAAACAACCCCGGTGGGGTCTTAGAGTCGGCAGGGGCGGTGGCATCGCTGTTTATGCGTAACCAGACATTGGTGCAAGTGGCAGGGCGACAGGGGGTAGAGCGAGAGCTAAGAACTGAAGGCTCGCCACTGCTCATTGATTTGCCAGTGATGATACTACAAAACCGCTACTCGGCATCGGCTGCCGAAGTGTTAGCCAGTAGCTTGCAGTCGCAAAAACGAGCCTTGATAGTCGGTGAGACGAGCTATGGCAAAGGTTCGGTACAGTCGGTTATTCCCATAGGCGATGGACAAGCGGTTAAGATGACCACCGCCCACTATCTGACCGCTGATGGTCAGCGGATTGATGGGGTGGGGGTCGTGCCTGATGTGGCATTTGATAGGTCTGCTGAGCTGGCACCGACCATGATGGCGATATCGGGCGACGTGTGGCTGTCGCAAGCACTCATCTTAATGGATGGAGCAAAACTAGAAACAGGTGTGGATTTCGCTCCTGTGGGTGGGTTCTAAGGATGTTAGTGGATTCTGGGATGTAAAAAGGGGCGTTC
>NZ_JADFBZ010000050.1:0-21168 GCF_015223095.1 Moraxella sp. K127
GATGAAATTTTAATCATCTTTGGATAATCTCATAAACCCCCAATCATTCATTTTTATCAATCACATGACCCCATTTGGCATCATAATCCGCTTTTTGCAATTTATAAATTTCAAATACACACAGCTCATCACAGCCATTATCACAGCATTCATAACCTTCGGGCGGTTCGGGTGGGGGTGGAATGTCGTTTGGGATTTTAGATGCTGATGAATGGTCGCTCATAAGGGTCTCTATGGTTTTGAATAAATGGTTTTTGGATAAATGATTTTTGATAATTATTTTGATAAATGGTATTATACCCCCTATTTAAGCCTTTTTAAACTTTTTAAACAAATAAAAGCCACATCATGAACACCCAAACCGCCCTAACCCATGCCCTAACCGCCCTGCACCCCACGCACATAACCTTAGATAACGAAAGTCATATGCACGCAGGGTACTTTGACGGTAAAGAGAGTCATTTTAAACTCATCATCGTCAGTGATGAATTTGTTGGCAAACGTCTGGCGTCTCGTCATCAGCTTGTCTATGGTTTGGTCAATCCCTGTCTGACCACACAAGGCGGTACGGTACATGCCCTTGCCATTCACGCCTACACGCCTGATGAATGGGCGAGCCTATCATCCGCCCCAAACAGTCCCAACTGTGCCGGACAAAATAAATAATTCCAACTTTATCGCACTTACCAACATAGGTATCTTTATGAAAAAAGCACTCATCTCATTGGCGGTTGTCACTGTCGCTCTCACAGGCTGTGCCACCACCAACATCGCCCCCCAACACGTCAATCCTGCCAATTATCAAGGCTATGATTGCACCGTCCTACAAAGCGAAGTGGCTCGCATTAGCCAAACCGCCAAAGCCACCGAAAACCAAAACATCGGACTGTCCGCCACAGGTATCGGCATTGGTCTTGCTGGCGGTCGTGGTGGTATCTATCCGTCCATTAGCGTGGGGGCAGGACTTGGCAGTGGAGCAAGACAAGCCAAAACCAACACCCTAGCCAAACTCTATGGCGAGCATGATGCGATGATTGTCGCCGCTCGCCAAAAAGGCTGTGCCTTTGCTCAAAATGTCAAGATTTATGGCGAATGATTGGGTTTAACACCCAATTTATTAGGCAAATACCCATGTATTTGCCTTTTGTTTTTAGCCTGCTTTTACATGAGACTTCAATTTAATTTGATTTTAAAATGAGTAAAAATTTGCTATCATAAGCCAATTTTTAGCTGATGATTTTTTATGGCAATCACACACCCCCAATTTGACCCTGTCGCCCTTGATTTGGGCTTTATCCAAGTGCATTGGTATGGACTTATGTACTTGCTTGCCTTTTTGTCTGCCTACATATTGGCGACTTATCGTGGCAAAAAACGGGGCGATTTTACGAGCGAAGCCGTCTCCGATTTGATATTTTTTGGGGCAATGGGCGTGATTTTGGGCGGTCGGATTGGCTATGTGATTTTGTACAATTTTGGCGAATTTTTGGCAAATCCTGCCTATCTTTTCAAGGTATGGGAAGGGGGCATGAGCTTTCATGGCGGATTTGTCGGTGTGCTGGTTGCCATGTTCTTTTTTGGACGTAAATACAAAAAACACGCCTTTACCGTACTGGATTTTATCGCCCCTTGTGTGCCGTTAGGCTTACTGTTTGGGCGGATTGGTAACTTTGTGGGTGGCGAGCTGTGGGGGCGGGTGTCGCATGGCGATTATGCTCATCTCATGTACTTTCCCCAAGCGGTTCATGCCGACCACGAGCTTATCAATGCTGACCCGAGTTTACATGAGATTGCCGTGCAAATGGGCGATTACTTCTTACTGCCACGACACCCAAGCCAGCTTTATCAAGCCTTTACCGAAGGATTGGTGCTGTTTGTGATGCTATGGTGGTTTAGCACCAAGCCACGCCCCCGCTATGCCGTGTCCGCTCTGTTTTTGCTCGGTTATGGGTGTAGCCGTTTTATTACCGAGTTTTTCCGTCAACCTGACGTGGGCTATGAGCTGATATTTGGGTGGATGAGCAAGGGGCAATTATACAGTCTGCCGATGATTATCGCAGGGGTGGTGTTAATGGCTCTTGCCTATAAAAAGCCGATTTATGATTGGCAAAAAGCATAACGCAAAACAATATTGGGCGAATGTGATTCGCCCCTACCTATCTGACATTTAAAAATTTTTAAATTGACAATAGACTTCTTGCGAAACCCTGAATTAAAGAAAACCGTTCGTGGTGAGCTTGTCGAACCATAACGGTTTTCCGACCCTTCGACAGGCTCAGGGCGAACGGAAAACCTAGTATCGCAAGAAGTCTAATGTCTTTTAATTAAATAATTTTCAAATTTAATTTATCCCCTACCCTATTTTAAAAAGAGCGAAAAAAATGAAACAATACCTAGAACTCCTATCCCATATCCTAAACCACGGCACGGACAAATCCGACCGCACAGGCACAGGCACCCGCTCGGTGTTTGGTTATCAAATGCGGTTTAATTTGGCAGACGGCTTTCCCCTGCTCACCACAAAAAAAGTGCATATGAAATCAATAACGCACGAGCTTTTGTGGTTTATCAAGGGCGACACCCACGTCAAATACTTGCAGGATAATGGCGTAACCATTTGGGACGAGTGGGCGACTGCCGAACAGACGGCACGATTTGGCAGACAAGCGGGCGATTTGGGGGCGGTGTACGGTCATCAATGGCGTAACTTTGGGGCAACCAAAAACGCTGACGGCTCATATCAGGCGGACGGCTTTGACCAGCTTGCGTGGCTTGTGAACGAAATCAAAACCAACCCCGACTCTCGCCGTCTCATCGTCTCAGGCTGGAATCCGCACGAAGCGAGCCAAGTCGCCCTACCGCCTTGCCATACGCTGTTTCAGTTTTATGTGGTAAATGGCAAGCTGTCGTGCCAGCTTTATCAGCGTAGTGCGGACGTGTTTTTGGGCGTGCCGTTTAATATCGCAAGCTATGCCCTACTCACGCACATGGTCGCCCAAGTGTGTGGGCTGGGTGTGGGTGATTTTGTGTGGACGGGGGGCGATACGCATTTGTACCATAACCACTTTGAGCAAGCTAAACTGCAACTGACCCGTGAGCCGTTGCCACTTTGTGAATTACAATTAAATCCAAATATTGATAACTTGTTTGATTTTAAATTTGATGATATTAACATCGTAAATTATCAATCACACGCACGCATTAAAGCGGACGTGGCGGTGTAATTATCCCAATCATGACAACAAGCCCATATCGCCCATTATCGGCATGGGTGCTAGGATTATCATCAATGGCATTGTTTTTTGTCAATGCCAATAATCTTTGCACTGCTTTTGACGGTGTGCCATTTTATATTTATGAAATCCAAAGCTCGGGCAATGACGATGACGTGATTTTTAAATTATTGGCAATGATTGGCGTGATAGGCTCATTGATATTGGGATTGATAAAAAATAAATTCATCTATGGTATATGGGTATCGATATATTATGCCGTGATGTGGTTATTATTACAATGGATTGAAAGTGGGTCTGTATTTTATTTGATTTGGCATTCTATATATCATTGCCAAAATTGGGCATTGGCGGTATTTATTATCGGGCAGGGGTTGTTTTTGGGGATTTTGGGATTTGGATTTAGAAAACATAGATTTGACTGAATAAATAAAAACCCAATATTTTAACATACTGGGTTTTTATTGATGACATTTACACACTAATTGGCAAATTATTTAATGTCATCTTTACCAATCTTAAATTCCCCAACCAATTTACGCTCTGGCATGAGATAATAGCGATAAACTTGCTCTACGCCACCATTGATTATGGCGACTGCGGTTGGGGTCTTTTTGATTTCATTGATACGAAAGCGTTTGCCCGATTGGATATGAGCTTGAATTTGGGTTGGGTCGCTATTTCTCACCTTATTACCACATTGGTCATCTAATAACAGATTGTCAAAAATCACTTGATTGCCTGATTTTGTGATTTGCATTTTGGTACAGGGGTCTATCATTTGGTTGTGATATTTGGCGGTTGCTTGGGTGTATAATAAATCCGCAAGCTCGTTGGGTGTTTTGCCCTGCGTGATGCGTCTAAAATCATCATTGATTTGTGTGTTTAGGGTGGCAGTGGATTGGCAGGCGGTTAATGTCAAAATACCTGCGATAAGTAGAATTGCTTTCATAAGATGCCTTATAAATTGCTTTTTTGATACACACTTATTATAATAAAAAAAACAATTTTTGGAAGTCGTCATGCCCTTATTTTGTGCCACACACCCCATAAAAATCGTCCATGTGGTCGCCAAAGACCGCCAAAACTGTATCGGCAAGGACAATGATTTGGCTTGGCATATCCCTGCTGATTTAAAGCATTTTAAGGAAATCACCACAGGGGGCGTGATTGTCATGGGACGAAAAACGTTCGAGTCGCTCGGTCGCCCCCTACCCAATCGCACGCACCACGTCATCACACGAGATACGGCATGGACGGCGGACGGTGTGGCGGTGGCTCATGATTTGGCAACAGCTATCAATAACGCCAAAGCTGATGCGGTGCAACTCGGCAAAGATAGGATTTTTATCATTGGTGGGGGCGAGATTTACCGCCAAAGCCTAAGCATGGCGGACGTGCTAGAAATCACAGAGGTGGATTTGGACGTGCAAGGCGACACGCATTATCCTACCGTTACGGACGATTTTTGTGAAGTGTGGCGGTCGGATAGGCAGATAGATGATAAGAGTGGGATTGGGTTTGAATTTGTGCGGTACGAAAAATCGGTATGATTCTTGCATAAATTTAGGATAAATTGACAGTTTTTGTATTTAATAAAGGTACTTTATGAAACATCTTAGCCTGCTTGCCCTATTGGCAGTTGCCCTAACTGGTTGTAACGCCATGACTGCCACTGCCGACAAAGCGATGAACAAACAAAGCTCATTTTCCCAAGAGCCTAGCACTCGCTATCCAACTGTTGATGAACAAAAAGACAGCGAGCAAGCTAAGTTTGGTCAGCAGGCTTTTGAATAACACTAAAAATCCCCAATCATGGGGATTTTTTATACCATGCTAGAACTTAACGGTAGCACTTAGGCTAAAATTACGTCCCATTTGTGGCACAAAGGGCAAAAATGAGTTATGGATATACACCTTCTCATCAAGCACGTTATTAGCTCGCAAAGATAGGGTGTAGTCTAGGTTGCCCCAGTGGTTGTGATAGTCTAAGCCGAGATTGAGCAGGTTATAACCCTTAGTAACATTCTCAGTAATGGTGCGTGCCTGCATGGTAAGTGGGTTTTCAGAGTTATTATAGGACATTTTCCCATAATCTGGTTTGATAGCGATGGTTGATGTTGAAATCTTATCCTGCTCAAAGACATGGCTATATTCAGCATTGGCAGACCATTTATCACCAAAATAGCCTTGCCAACGCACACCTAGCCGCATGGGTGGCACCCGTGGGGCGTTGGTCGCAGGGCGTTCTAGCCAGTCATAATCTTCTTCACTTGGCGTGGTCGTACCGTTTTTATAGACATTAATGGTACGACTACATTCATTATCAGGATCAATTTGACCCCACTCTTCGGGTGTTTTATCTGCACAAGTTAGACTGCTTGTGCCATCTTCATCATAGAAGCCATCTTCTGTAACTTGCATTTCTTTGATATCATCATCAAAATACACCCATTTTCTACCCGAATGTAATAATTTACCCTTGACAGGAGCTAGACTACCAATCTTACCACGCACCATATCACCAAACAATGTGATATCATGGTTAGGGTTGACATGGAAAGTCATCTCGCCTTCTAATCCGTAGAATTTGGCGGTGGTTTGGTTGTAACGGCGGATATAGAGATTGCCCGCTTTGGCGACATTTTCATTAAAAATATAATTATCAAAATCACTATAATAAGCACTGCCCTTATAGCTGACCTTATCACCCGTATGGCTAAGAGCTAACTCGTAGTTGTCCGATTTTTCTTTGGTTAGGTCTTTGTTGCCGTACTCAAATGAGTTGGTCGCCAAATGTTTGCCACTAAAATACAGCTCCATCGGGGCAGGCAAGCGTTCATTATGCGAATAAGTCGCAGACAGACGGTAATTGGGGGGCGAACTCCCAACTTGCCGTACCTGCATAAGACACCGCACTTTGGGTATAGGGCGACAGGTCTGGGTGTTGGGGTTCTTTATTGTTGGTGGCAGATGAGTTTGCTATATGCCTTTGCAATTTCTCTGCCAACAGTTCATGGTCGTAATGAACGGGTGTTTTTTGGCGTTCATACCGCACCGCCCCTTCTAGGGTGAGATTGCCTTTATTAAAACTCTCTAAGGCGAATACGCTAAAATTCTTATTGGTGTGCGGCACAAGCAAATAGCGTGGGTCTGCCTTTGATGTATCACCATAGCTAGGCAGGTAAGGAACGGTAGCACTTGCCTTTTGGGTTTGGTATTGCACGCCTGCCATGCCCTTTAATGTACCGCCAAATAAAGATACAGGCGAATGATAGCCTTCTAAGCGTGAGTTAAAACCTTTATTGGTAAAAATCGCTGATGGGTGTCCACGATCAGCTATTGCTTTTTCTCTGATTTCATCATCTGTATTTGCCTCAATGCCTGTGGTGCGAGTGGGATTGCCAGGGTCTTTTTCATCATGAAAATAATCGGCATAAGTCAGCGACAATCGCACCTTATCCATGCCACGCACAGGGTTATTTAGCTCACCACGCAAATCATAGCGGTCAGTTTTCATGTCCACCCACGGACCTGAGTGGTTGTGGTCGTGGTCAAAGCCAAAGGGATTATCATGGCTATGCCCATGCTCTTCGCCATTGCTTGCCACTTTACAGCTATCAAAATGTGGCGTATTAACAATATCGTCATCATCCATCAGATGCGGATAGGCATTCAAATAATAACGCCCTGCCACCGCCCGCTCGGGGTTGTCAATAGCACTAACAAAGTGGGCAGTGCAACTGTCATAATGATGATTATGCCCCGGTATCCCATATTTATCCTGACGGCGACTGTATGACACGCCAATATGACCCTTATCGCCGATATAGGACACGCCCACCGTGCCAACGGTCGATTTGTTATGGCTATCAGGCAGATAGTCTAGCATGACATCAGACTGAAATTCTGGAACATCATAATCATCGGCACGGCGAGTCAGCCCTTCGACTCGCACCGCCACGTTTTGCCCCACGCCCATGTTAAGACTGGCTGTGGCAACTCTCTCATTACTGCCTGTGTTATAGCGTAACAACGTCTCGCCTTCGATGTTGTCCTTGATGTTACCCTGTGGCATACGGCTAGGAATCCGCTCGTCAACGACATTCACCACGCCTGCCTGCGACGCTGTGCCATACAGGAGCGTGCCTGCCCCACGCACCAGCTCCACACGGCTCGCTAGCAGGGTGTCGGCGGCGACCACATGGTCAGGCGATAGAGCAGACATATCAATAACGTCCGTGCCGTTTTGTAAAATCTTCACTCGCACCCCGTCCTGTCCACGAATGATAGGCTTACTCGCCCCACCGCCAAAGGGGTTAGAGTGAATACCCAGCTCGCCTGCTAGGGCGTTACCCAGCGTTGCCGAGCGATGTTTGAGCTTATCACGCCCCACCGTCATCTGCGTGCCGATAGACGGACGTTCAATATAAATGGTCTCATCAGCAAGCACCACCGTTGGCTCATCGCTCTGGGTCTCATCAGCATAAGCAAGCTGAGCACTAAGGGCGACCGCCACCGCAAGGCATAAGGGGGTCTTGCTTGGGCGTTTGGGTGTCTGATGATTAGTTAAATGATGATTAGTTAAATGATGACTGGATTGTTTTAACACAATCTTACTCCTGTTTACATCACAATTAAAATAGAAACATTATAACATAACTATTATAAATTGAAATATTATAACATGACAAAATAATCATCATTTAACAAAAAAAGAGTGTCCATGATAGACACTCTTTTACTTTTAAAATAAAACGGCTTTTATACGCTACTGCTGTGTATCGCTCTCATTTTGGGTTGGGCTTGGATTTTGGCTGTCGCTTTGGGCTTGGGCTTGGGCTTGATTTTGGCTTTGCTCGGCTTGTCTTTGGTCAATCTCCGCCATGCTTGTGGCAGGGATAAATTGCCCGTTATTCACGTCCGTTCCCCGTTCGGCGTGTTCGGCTTTTAGCGATTTGGCGACTTCGGGGGGCATATAGTTCTCATCATGCTTGGCAAGCACTTCACTGGCGACAAACGTCCCACCTTGTAACTCACCGGTTGCCACCACCCCTGAATTTTCGGCAAACAAATCCGGCAATACACCCCGATATGTCATCGGCACGACTGCTTTATAATCAGTTACTTCAAACTGGATATTTAACGGGTCATTGGGGTCTCGCTTAACCGAGCCTGCCACCACCATGCCCCCTGCACGGATACGCTTGTTTTCGGGGGCTTTGCCGGCAGTAATGGCGGTCGGATCAAAATAATAATCGGTCTGCTGACGAATGGCGTACAAAATCAGTCCGACTGCCACCGCCACACCCACCAGCATGGCGATGACCCACATGAGCTTTTTTTGGCGTGCGTTATTCATAATTTAACCCTTTGCCAGTGCTTGGCGTTGTTTGTTGGTGAGTTTTTTGGTCTGTGTGGACAGTTTGGCAATGGTCTTGGTGCGTTCGCTTTTGGCATACCAAATCATAAGCACTATCGCCCCAAACACTAAGGCATAACACGTCCACACATAAGCCCCATGACCATTCATGTGGATAAAGTCTGCTAAATTTTGAAAATACGGTGTCATTGCTTGCCCCTTTTGAGCTGGCTATTTTTTGGCATTTAGGTAGTTGGCTACCCATGCTTTGTTATGTTCACGTTGTAAAATCAAGGAATTGGTGCGATAAATGGCGAGACCCGCCACCATAAAATACATACCAAGCATCATGATAAGCAGTGGCACCCACATGGACGCTGGCATTTTTGGGGCGTTGGTTACGGTAAACGTCGCCCCTTGGTGTAGGGTATTCCACCATTCTACCGAGTATTTGATAATCGGCAGATTGACCGCCCCAACAATGGACAAAATCGCCGCCGCCTTGCCCCGATTTTGGCTATGCTCAAAAGCACTAAACAGTGCCATGACCCCTGCATATAAAAACGCCAAAATCAGCATGCTGGTCAAACGTGCGTCCCACACCCAGTACGTCCCCCATGTTGGTTTCGCCCAAATCGAGCCTGTCAAGAGACTTAGCACACAGCAGATAAAGCCAATCGGGGCGACCGCTTGGGCGACAATGTTGGCGGTTTTGATTTTCCACACCAAAAAAATGACCCCTAGCACACTCATGGCAAAATAAATACTCATGGCAAGGCTGGCGGTTGGCACATGGATAAAAATAATGCGATAACTATTACCCTGCAAATAATCAGGCGGAGCGAACATGAGTCCCCACACCGTGCCAATGCTTATGAGCACAAAGGCAATTAGGGCAAGCCACTTGACCCACGGCGAGAAAATCTTAAAAAATCGCTCCGTGCCAACGGTCGTCAAAAAACCCTGCCACAGACGATTAAAAAATCCTGCATTTTTGGCGGTTGGAGAATTGGCTTTTTGGGCGTTTGGCATGGCTCACCGTAACAATATCAATGGCAGTAAAATTGTAATGATTAAAATTGAGAGTAGGACAATAAATGGCTAATTATAGCATATTTTTGGCGATTGTCAGTAATTGATAAACCGCCAAAAATGACCGACTTGGTAAAAAATCTGTCAAATTCGCTCATTTTTAAAACAAATTTGTCTCATTTTACCCTTTTTACCCCAATAATTTTGACAATTTTAACAAATTGATGAAAAAATTAGGGCGTGTTGAACATTGATAACATTTTTATAAAATGTGGTATAATTTAATGCTTTTATCAATTTTTGCATGAAAAATGGCTAAATCTTGTTTTTCTTCGTCAAAAACTTGTCTGATAGAATAACTATCAGCCTGCGTTTTTTCCTTGAAAAACGGGCGATTTCCCCTATTTTTCATAGCAAATACCAATATTCAACACACCCTAAAATTTTGCCGATTTTGGTAAAAATGATTTGCCTTTTTTATCAGATTTGTTCAAAATATACGATTAACTTTTGATTTTAAAAAACAACCGAGAAATTCATGACTGACCGCCCCATTGCCCTTGATTTACAAGACATTCACAAAAATTATGGCTCGCTTGAAGTCTTAAAAGGCGTCTCTTTGACCGCTTATGACGGCGATGTCATCAGTATCTTAGGGTCATCAGGTTCGGGCAAATCTACCCTACTTCGCTGTATTAATTTATTAGAAAAGCCCAGTGCTGGCAAGATTTTTGTGGGCAATGAAGAGCTACAACTCACCCCCAAAAAAGGCGAGCTTACCGCCAAAAATCCCAAACAACTTGAAAAACTTCGCTCCGAGATTGGCTTTGTGTTTCAGTCATTTAACCTATGGCCACACAAGACCATTTTAGAAAACATCACCGAAGCCCCCATTCATGTGCTGGGCGTAACTAAGGCAGATGCCATTGCCGAAGGCGAACGCCTGCTTGCCAAAGTGGGGCTACTGGACAAAAAAGACGCCTACCCTGACAACCTATCAGGCGGTCAGCGTCAGCGTGTGGCAATCGCCCGTTCACTTGCCATGAAACCCAAAGTTTTGCTGTTTGATGAACCCACGTCCGCCCTAGACCCAGAGCTCGTGAACGAAGTGCTGGCGGTCATGCGTGAGCTTGCCAGTGAAGGGCGTACCATGCTTATCGTAACCCATGAGATGCGATTTGCCAAAGAAGTCTCAACCAAAGTCGTCTTTTTACATCAAGGACGTATCGAAGAAATGGGCACGCCAACCGAAGTGTTTGAAAACCCCAAATCCGAGCGTGTCAAAGAATTTATGGCGTCTCATCAGTAACGCCACCCATGAGTATTTAACCCCAACCTAACATAAGGATTGTTATGAACGCATTGACCAAATTCTCCCTAAGCCTGCTCACAGCCAGCACCCTAGTTGCCTGTGGGGGCGACAAACCTGCCGATACACCAAAGGCAGACACCACCGCCCCACAAGCAGGCGAAGGCAGAAGTCTAATCATCGCCACCGAAGCCAACTACCCACCCTTTAACAACCTAAACGCTGACGGCAAAATTGTCGGTTTTGACGTGGACGTCATCAATGCCGTCTGTGCTGAGATTCAGGCAAACTGTGATGTCGTGGCACAGGACTGGGACGGCTTATTACCGGGTCTTTTGACCAACAAATACGATGCGGTCATCGCTGGTATGTCTATCACGCCCGAACGCCAAGCACAGGTAGATTTCTCCGAGCCGTATTTTAGTAACACTATCGTGTGGCTCTCCAAAACGGACGGCTCATTTGACCCGAGCAACATCAAAAATCTGGTGCTAGGCAGTCAGCGTTCCACCACAGGGGCGGACTACATCACCGAGCGATATGACGGCAAAGACGGCAACCGTGTTCAACTATATGACACCTACACCAACTCTTATCTTGACCTAAAAGCAGGGCGAAACCATGCAGTCATGGCAGAGAAAGTCTCGGCAATGGACTGGCTAAAACAAGGCAATGACGGCTTTGGACTGGTCGGCGATGAGATTGACAACAACGACAATCTAGGCATTGCCGTGCGTAAAGGCGACACCCTAAAAGCTGACTTTGATAAAGCACTCGCCACCCTAAAAGCCAATGGCACCCTTGCCGAGCTAGAAAAACAGCACTTTGGCGATACTGCCACGCCCACGCCAAGCGAGACTGCCGAGCCAGTAGTTGCCGAGACTGACAACACCGCCCAAGTCCAAGAGTCTGCTACTACCGAACCTGCAAAAAGCGAATAATTTAAAACCACCCACCAACCAAAAGGTTTTATCATGAAAATCAAATACTTAGCTATCGCCCTAACCGCCCTTGCCCTAACTGCCTGTGGGGGCGACAAACCTGCCAATACCACCGCAGACACCGCCAATGCTGGCACCCATGACGGCAAAAAAGTGCTGATTGCCACCGAGTCAAGCTTTAAGCCATTTAGTTATTTGGACACCACCGGCAATCTGGTCGGTTTTGAGATTGACCTTGCCAATGCCCTATGCACCGAGATGAAAGCCGACTGCGACATCGTGGCACAGGATTGGGACAGCCTAATCCCAAGCCTACAAGCGAACAAATCGGACGCCATCATGGCAGGCATGTCTATCACGCCAGAACGCCTAGAAGTGGTGGATTTCTCTGATGCCTATTTTGATAACACGCTTATCCTAGTCGGCAAAAAAGGCGACAGCATCACCATTAACGACTTAGCGGGCAAAACTGTGGGCGTACAGCAAGCCACTGTCTCGGGCGAATATCTTGCCAAACATCAGCCTAATGCTACTGTCAAGGCTTATGATAAGCAGGACAATGTACACCTTGACCTAAGTGCAGGACGTATTGATTATATGCTTGCCGACTTCGTGCCAGCGTCTGATTGGCTAAAAACCGATGCAGGGGCGAACTTTGAGATTAAAGGCGAGCCGATTGATATTGATGATAAAGTGGGTATTGCCGTGCGTAAAGATGATGCCCTAAAAGGCGAGTTTAACACTGCTTTGGCAAATCTAAAAGCCAGTGGCAAATATGATGAGCTGGTAGCAAAATACTTTGCCACCACAGGGTCTGCCAGTGTTCCTGACAATGCTCCCACTTCTGCTGACACGCCTGCCCCTGCTGGCGATGCCGAGCCTGTAAGCGAGCCTGCGGATACAAGCGAGACACAAAATACCGCGGTGAGTGAGAGTACTAAAAATAGTTAAGCAAAATTTTTGAAAAATTGGTAAAATAAGCGTTTTGTTCTATTTTACCCATTTGATAAGGTTACCCCTTAACAAAGCAATACTTAAAATAGACAAGCAAGCCTTGTCTATTTTTATTGAACAGCCATCAATACAATAACCACAAAGACCGCCACACCATGTTAGAACTCCACGGATACACCGATTTACTTTGGCAAGGCACGATTTTGACCATCAAATTGGGCGTAACGAGCCTGATTTTTGGATTGATTTTCGGGCTATTGGGGGCAACTGCCAAGCTCTCTAATATCTGGCTATTTAAAAGCCTTGCCAACATCTACACAACGGTAGTGCGTGGCATTCCCGAACTCTTAGTAGTCTTTGCCATCTATTTTGGTGGTGACATCATCGTGTCGTTTTTTGCCAAAGAAGTCTTTGGTTATCGTGGACGTATTGATATTGGCAGTTTTTGGCCGGGTGTGGTCGCCCTATCGGTCATGTTTGGGGCGTACGCCACCGAAGTGTTTCGCATGGCAATCCAAGAGATTCCCAAAGGACAGTGGGAAGCTGCCCAATCACTGGGCATGAGACCTGCCCAGACCTTTTTTCGCATTATCCTGCCACAGATGTGGGTCGTTGCCTTACCCGGTTTGGGTAACTTATTTTTGGTGCTACTAAAAGACACCGCCCTTATCTCACTCATCGGACTTAAAGATTTGATTTATTATTCATCTCGTGCCGCTCAGTCCACCCAAGAACCTTTTACCTTTTATCTTGTGGCAGCTCTCGTTTATCTGTGCCTAACAGCGGTCGTTACTGCCTGCATCAGCTTTGGCGAATGGCGAGCCAATCCTGCCAAACGTTACGCCAAAAAACTGCTTAAACAAAAAACAACGGGGGCAAAGGCATGAGCTGGAACTGGCAAGCGATTATCACGCATTTTCCCGAACTTCTAAAAGCATCCATCACCACCTTGGAGCTTGTGGCATTATCCAGTATCATCGGGCTGATTTTTGGGGTGGTTTTGGCACTGCTTAGACTCTCCAAAAACCCTTTGGTGCAGGTTTTTCCTTTTTTATACATTTTCTTTTTTCGTGGCACGCCCCTGCTGGTGCAGATTTTTCTGATTTATTATGGTCTCGGGCAGTTTAAAGCCATTCAAGAGAGCATGCTGTGGAAGCCCGTGCTTAGTCAAGCCTACTGGTGTGCCATCATCGCCTTTACGCTAAACACCGCCGCTTATGTCGCTGAGATTGTGCGTGGGGCGATACAGGCAGTTCCCCGTGGCGAGCTAGAAGCAGCGGACGCTTTGGGCATGTCGCCCATACAGAAGTTTACCCGCATTACCCTGCCCCGTGCCTTTGGGATTATGATACCTGCATACAGCAATGAAGTGATTTTTATGCTCAAAGGCTCAGCACTGGCAAGCACCATTACGGTGGTGGATTTGATGTACACCTCCAAAATCATCATTGCCAAGACGTACATGACCTTAGAGATTTATTTTGCCGCAGGTATCATCTATCTGCTCATCTCATGGCTGATATTGGCACTGTTTCGCTTGTTTGACCACTCATTTAATAAGCACAAAAGATACAATCCCATCCAAAAATAACAAAAACGGCAACTTGGTTTGCCATTTTGTCATCTCATCCTTTTATTCATCAAAAATTTCATGGTATTTTGGGAAAATATGTGCCTCTCTGCCCTGACCTAGTATGTAAGAGCTATACCGCTCCTGCTCTTCGATTTGGGGCAACAAATCATGAGTCTCCCCAAACTTATTTTTGGCACGTTGTAGCCACGCCTGATAAAATTTACCCTCCCACAGTCTTGATGGCAACACCATGACTCGCCCCTTTGTATCTTCGCTGATAATGATGGGAAATACTGTGTCCGACAGCATGCCATTTGGTAGATGTCGTCTATAAAACCATACGCTACTCACCGACAGCTCAACATTACCCAAGCTCTTTGGATAAGGCATGCCAAACACCCGAGAATTCTCCTGTGTCAGATGACGGGCATAAACCAACTGGTCAGGCTCTTTGGGCGTGGAACCTTTTAGAGCATATAACATCTCGCCATAAGCACGCAACTCATCAAGCGATGTCCGCCCCCTAGGGTCAAAAATCACCTCTCCGGCACAACTTTCTTCTCCTTGGCTAAAAATCTGATGATTCGCCCATATCAAGGATGCCCACACTATCCTACCTCGTCGATACAAGGTTGGCATGTGTGCAAGCTGACTGCCAAGCACGTCCTTTAACAGCCAATCTGGGGCGATGACTTGCAGATATTCTCTTTGGTTTGGTGCCAATCTGTTGATGACATCAAAGGCACCAATGTAGCTCTTTTCTTCTTCCCTTTTTGCCATCTCCTCAGGGGTGTATAAAGGCAATAACGACAACTCTACTTTATCCGCCAACACAACCAACGACTGCTCCTCTTGTATGCTGGCAAAGAAATTGTTTTCATTGACAAAGCCAGATGCATACAAATGAGCCATGTTTTGATTTAATTCAAATTCTAAGGATTCATAAATCAAAAGTGCGATGGTGGTCACCAAATGTGGTTGAGTTTTTAGCACCTCTGGTAAGTCAAACTCATAAAAACTGATGGGAAAAAAGCAAAAACCACCAATATGTCGCCTTGTCCGATAAGGCATAACCAACTTCAAATCCAGTACAGGCTTATGATACAACTTGATATGAATCATCAAGGCATCCGTCTTACCCATGTCTGTCGATACCAGCACGTCACAAGCACCGACCATACATGGCGAGTTGTCAGGGTTATTTTGCAACAACTCATTTAGCTTTATCAAAGGATTATCATCATCGATATCTACAAACTTGCTTTGCTTGGATTGAAGTTCGTATTTAAAGCAGGACGGCACCACAGGCTTACTCTCATAAATACTCACCAACCCCTTCGCCAGCATGGCACCCGCCACCTTAAAGGCAGACTGCCAAGGTTTTGGCAGTTTTTGAATGAGTTCATGATGGCTATTTTGTCTTTGCTCGGTAATCACAACTTTCGATGTTGGTTTTATCAGCTCATAAAACACCACAAGACTGTTGGGGCAATCCGAATCCAAGTCAAACAACATCGTATTAATCGTCATCATGATGGCATGATGGTCGTCATTAAAATTGGCAATAAATTGATATTCGATACGCTTTGGTAGTTTTGATGGCGACTGCTCGGTGAGTTGCTGGTAGTTGAGCCACGACAAAGTGCTTTTAAAAAGTTTGGCAAAGGTTGCACCAACGTAGAAATTAAGCAGATACAGCAATTTCTCAAATCCGTGATTTTCTGCGTATTGTTGATAGACTGCTTGATTTAGTTGATGGGTTTTTTTGATGGTTGATAAAGCACCATCCAAGCGAACAATGCTTTCAAAAGAATAATCAAAATCGATGTGCTTAATGTCATCAAAAAAAGCAAATGTATCATCGATGAGTTTTTGGTTTTTTAGTTTTGCCAAATATAAATAAGCCACTCGGTTCGGTTCTAAGTAAATACTGACCTCTTGGCTTTTAAAAATCACCCCCGTCATCGATTTGACAAAAACATCCAAACGATTTTGATGCGTCAAATGATCTTTGATGGCAAGCAGTGGCTGACAAAAGATATGCTCTCCGATTTGGGCAATCAAAGAATTTTCAAAGACCTTCTTCAAGGCAAAATCCGTGCCATGAGACTGATTTTTATCCCGAATGGCTTGCTGTGCTTCATCATAAGTAAGCCAAAGAATCGGCTCGTGGGTGTATCTTGCCAAATATTCCCCCAAATATGCGGCAAATGTCAAGCAAAGTGGGCGAAAGGTTTTTTTGGTAAATAGTGCATCCAAATCATATTTTTTTGCCAATTCATCCAAAAAATAAGCCATCTGCTCAATGCTATTTTCACCATAATCAAAGTTAATGGTCTTTATCAGCTCATAAAATGCGTTATTTTTGGGGGGTTGGTGCAAGCGTTCCAACAAAGTGGCGACTTGTGCGTTTGTACTGTTCATCGGTATGTCAAATTAATTGGTGTCAAGATTCATTTTATAAGGGCATATCATGATTTTAAAACCTTGTTAATATAAGATTAACAAGGTTTTTGGTTGTAAATTGCATAACCAAGCGATACCGCCATGACATACATCATGACGGCAATACCTAAAACCGACTCACAAGCCCAAGTTTCACTTGACTGCTGTCTGTGTGCTCACTGCCTGCATAGTCATAGCTTAGGCTTAGGGTGTTGTTTGGGGTGATGCGGTGGTTTAGACCAAGGGTGGCTTTGTATTTGTCTTTGCCAGTGTCCCAACCATTAAAGCTCAATGCTGTGTCTGTGCCTGTATAGTTGGTATTGATGGTGGCATCACGTTTGACTGCTTCATAAAAAGACAGACCACCGTAGAGTTCAAGATTTGGGGTAACTTGATAGTTGGCATTGACCCCTAGCCCTAACTGCAACTGTTTGACATCAATGTCATGGATGGTGTTAATGCCATCGTTCATGACTTTGTCATCATGGTCGTAGTGATGATAATTGGCGGAGACAAACGGATTAACCGACAATTTGGGGGTGACTTGGTTGTGTTTGCCCAGTTGTAAGCCCACGCCCAATGCCTTACCTTGCAGGTCAGTTTTGTTGCCATTGTGGTAGGTTGCTTTACCATCTAGCACACTGCCTTTGACAAAGCCTGATAGGTAGTTGTCATTACCCAGTGATTTTGATGCACCCACACTTACCGACATTAGTTTGGTGTCTGTCTTGTTGGTAACACCATAGACACTTTGGTTGACATCAAGCTGACTTGAATCAAACTGAGCACCGACCTTTATGCCCCCCAAGTCTGTGCCAATACCCGCAGATTGGTGGGTGCCTTTGCGATTGCTGATGGCTTGTCTTTGGTCAAGGTCATATTCTTCATAAGCAGCCTCTGCCCAGAATGAGCCTTGTTTTAGGGCGCTTAGACGTTGGGCGAAGGTATTGGACGAATCCACGCTTTGTTCGATGGCATTGACCGTACTATTGACGTAGATGGTTGGGTCAAGTTTATAAAGCTCTGCATTGGTGGCGGTGGTAGATAAGGTCTGTGCTAGGGTGTTGGCACTGCCTGCATTCATACCAGCAAAGGCTTCAAAGACACGCCCTGCAAAGGCTTTTTCTTGACTGTTTAGTGTGCCACCGGCTTGTTTGTCATCTAGCTTTGAGAGCACTTTGTCTAGGTTGTCTGCCACACTTTGTCCGCTTTGGGTCAGTGGCACCGAAGAAACCAAACCACCGGCTTGTTTGCGGTAAGCGTGTACTAAAACATCTTTGCTTTGTGCATCTGGGTTGTTGTTAATCACAATACCCATCTCATCAACCTCAGGGGATACCTCTACTTTGGTGATGCCAAACAAGGGGTTTGATGAGACATGGTTGGCGAAGGTGCCATCAATGCCTTTTTTACCACGCAACACTGTGCTGACATTCCCCTCTTTGGTGATGATGCCTTCTTTGGTTTCGCCGGTTAAGTCCAAGGTGCCACCTAGGGTTACTTTGCCATTGACCGTCATCATGTTGCCAAACTTGGCTTTAAAGCCCGCTTTGTCCTTGTTGGCATCACTGATATTCATGGTGTAGTCGCCATTGACGGTCAGGTTACCCTCATTATTGACATAACCGCCTGTTTGGGTGATGGACGCCAAACTGCCATAACCTGTCAGTTCACCTGCATTGACTTTAAAGGCAGAAGGACCATTTTGTCCATTGATTTCAAGGCTACCACCCTCTAAGATGGAGTCGCCTTTATAGCTGTTATTGCCAGTAAAGACAAGTCTGCCCTCACCTTTTTTGGTGAAACCTTTATCGCCTTTTAGGTCATTAGAGAAAACAGACAGCTCTGTGCCTTGGGTGTCAAGACTGACATCATCCCAATAAAAACCGCCATAGCCTTTGGTGGCTGCCTCTGTGTCTAAAAGACCCCAGCCGGATTCACGGGTGATGTTTTTGCCGTGGTGGTTTTTGATAACCTCTCTTTTCTCCCAAGGCATATCCTCAGGAAGTAAATAATAATCTCCCATCTTGTCCCTGCCTGACAATAAAGGATCTCTATCTCTGGGCTTGTAGCGATACTTCTCGATGCCCTTGTAAGTGGGGGATTCACGAGCAATGTCTTCAAAATCCTTAGCCGTTCCCAAAATGGTCTGCACCAAATTATAGTTTTTCATCCAAGGATAAGCTGCCTGCACCAACACTGCCGTGCCTGTCACACGAGCGGTGGCGGGCGACGTGCCTTGGTAGGTGCTTACTTGACCATTATTTTTATAATTGGTGCTGGTTGAAGGTGCTGCCAGACACCATTCGGCTGTCCTACCGCACAGATTGGCTTCGGCAAAATCTTCTCGGGGGGATGAGACAACAATATAACCATCTTTGAATTTTTCATTTAATAAAGGTGCCAAATTCTCATCATAAGCATCATTTTTCCCTTCGTTGCCTGACGCTTTTAACATCAAGACATCTTTATTGATGATAAGGTCGTGAATATAAGGGAGATTTTGCTCTGCCAAGGTAATAACAGACCAAGAATTTTGGGGTTTGACCTCGCCAGTTTCTTTGTTGTACTGTAAACGCAGGGCATCATTATACCAATTATCGCTATTGTTTGAACCCCATGAGTTGTTAAAGATTTTTACATCGTATCTCTTATTGATATCATGGATGACTTTAAATTGATTGCCATTGACAGTATTTGTCCCAATGGTATCACTGCCATAGATTTTGGCATTGGTCATGCCGTTGTTACCAGCAATGATGGATGCCATCTGGGTGCCGTGGTCTCCGCTTGCAGAAAAGGTTGAAGACTCGTACAAATCTCGACTGCCTTGTCTGATTTTGACCTGAGTGTCATGAACATTAGCACCAATCATGTCTTTGTTATTGCGATTTAGACCACTATCAATCACACCCACCAAAGACTGTGTTGTATCGATACTGGTTTTTAAATCACCCAAACGCTTAGCATACTCCTCTTCGCTGGTGCCATAGAATTTTTCAGTCAAGTTTTTGCGATAAGTACTACTTTGGGCAGTATTGGCATAATAACTGTCCATCGTGCTATAACCTGTGTGCGTGCCCTGACTGGGCTTAGGCTGATATCGCACCAACTCATTTTTAACAGGGCGTGGATACTCTGGCTTTTTTAAATCCTCTGCCTTAAAAGGGGCAACATAGTTTGGCGTTGGAGCTGGAATTGGTTCAGGTGCTGGCTCGGGCATGGGTCCCGGTGTTGGAACTGGCTCGGGTGTTGGCTCGGGCTGTGGAACCGGCTCAGGTGTTGGAACCGGTTCGGGCTCGGGTTCGGGCTGTGGAACTGGTTCAGGCTCGGGCATAGGTTCCGGTGTTGGCACAGGTTCAGGCGTAGGCTCAGGCTGTGGGACTGGCTCGGGTTCTGGTGTAGGTTCCGGTGCTGGAATTGGCTCTGGTGTTGGCTCGGGCTGTGGAACCGGCTCAGGGGTTGGCACAGGTTCCGGAGCTGGAACTGGTTCAGGCATGGGTTCCGGAGCTGGAATTGGTTCTGGCTCAGGTTCGGGTGTAGGTTCCGGTGCTGGAACTGGTTCAGGTTCAGGCATGGGTTCCGGTGCTGGAATTGGCTCTGGTGTTGGCTCGGGCTGTGGAACTGGCTCAGGCGTTGGAACCGGTTCGGGTTCGGGCGTTGGCACAGGTTCAGGGGTTGGCACAGGCTGTGGGACTGGCTCGGGTTCTGGTGTAGGTTCCGGAGCTGGAGTTGGAACTGGTTCAGGCGTTGGAACTGGTTCAGGCTCGGGCTCTGGTGTTGGCTTAGGCTGTGGAACAGGCTCAGGGGTCGGCACAGGTTCCGGAGTTGGTACTGGTTCGGGTTCGGGCATTGGAACCGGTTCGGGTTCCGGCTCAGGCATGGGCTGTGGAGCTGGTTCCGGAGCTGGAATTGGCTCGGGCGTAGGTATTGGAGTAGGGGCAGGTTCTGGTTCCACAGGACTAGGTACAGGCTGTGGTGCAGGAGTTGGGGTTGGAGCTGGCTCGGGTTCGGGTGTGGGTTGTGGTACAGGTACAGGTATCACAGGGGGTGTGATCGGGTTTGGAATTGGGTTGATTGGTGTGGGTGTTGGCACTGGTATTGGTGCCGGTGTGGGTGTGGGTGTTGGATTGACTGGATTGGGCACCGTGTCATTTTGCTGATTGTTGGCATGGATGAGTTTTTGGCTGTTAGGAAATGATGCAGACATGTCATCATAGGCACAGCCTGTTAAGGTCATGGCAGCCAGACAAGATGCGGTTAAAGGATTGACGGAGAGTTTGGGAGTTTTCATGAGTGTATATTTATGTGTAAATGAT
>NZ_JADFBZ010000051.1:0-20643 GCF_015223095.1 Moraxella sp. K127
GTGTTATAAAAGGTAGGCACGCCCTAATCAATAAAACCCCCACCCAAATGACTCTATTGTTATCTCATCGCCTGCCAAATAGCCTTCGCTGTCTTTGTCTGCCACGATAAGGCAGTTGGCAAGTGATAACTGCTTGATACGGTGCGAGTCTTGCACGCCCACCGCTTGCACCACAAATCCACCAAGCTCATCTTGATGATAAATGCCACGCATAAATTCTTTACGTCCTGCCCTTTTTTTGATGTCGTGGCTTAGGGTCGCCTTTAAGGTTAATCGCTTGGGCAAGTCATCATCACGCACCCCAGACAGTCGCCACAAGGCGGGAATGATAAACTGCAAACAGCCCACTACGCAGGACAAAGGATTACCGGGTAGCCCAAAATACAGCACCGTTTTGGGGCTATCGGCATTGTCATAAAGCTCGCCAAAGACAAAGGGTTTACCCGGCTTCATGGCGACTTTGTAATGGGTGATTTTGCCCAGTTTGTCAATGGCATGGGTCAAAAAGTCATAATCGCCCACCGACACCCCTGCACTTGACACCACCACATCGCATTCATGCACCGCTTGCTCTATGGCGTGGCAAGTCTTAGCTAAGTCGTCAGGGATAATGCCGTAATCTTTGATGATGATGGGCAAATCTTTTAAAAGTGCTTTTAGGGTGGGCGTGTTTGAGTTATAAATATTGGCAAGGTTTGGCAGGCTCTCGCCCACAGTTACAAGCTCATCGCCTGTCGCCAAAATCCCCACCACAAGCGGACGATACACCACCACATCCGCCACGCCAAGATTGGCAAGCAGACTGATGTCGGCAGGGTTTAGGCGTTTGCCCACACTCAGCACGCACTCGCCTGTGGCGACTTCTTCGCCTTGGTGCCTGATGTTGTTGCCTGCGTATGAGTCTTTGGCAAGGGTGATGGTGTAAGTGGTGGATTTATCAATGCTGTGTTTGATGTCGTCCCAATCGGTGTTCTCTTGCATGACCACATTGTCGCACCCATCTGGCACGACCGCCCCTGTAAAGATTCGCACCGCTTGCCCCACGTCCACCATGCCTTGATAAGGCTTGCCTGCACACGACTCGCCAATGACAACAAACGGGCTACCACTCGCCAAATCCGACCCTGCCCCCAAGGCAAAACCGTCCATGGCGGACAAGTGTTGGCGGGGAATGTCAAAACCTGCCGTGATGTCCTGTGCCAGCACATGACCGATGGCGGATAATAGGGGCAAAGCTAGCGTGTCCTTGTGAGCCTTGGCGTGCGTGCTTGCCGTGGCGTTGATGGCGTGTTGTAAGTCTTCTACACTAATCATAATCCCCCCTTAGCCCCGATAAATATTCTCTTGATTGACACTAATGTCAATGCCCACGATGTCGGCATTTTGTTTTAGGGTGTACAAATAATCAATCAACGCATGATGAAATGCCTGCTGAGACAGTCTATTTCTAATCATGGGCAACGCTTCATCAAAGCTCAACGCCTTGCCGTCCATACGCTCCATGACGTCCACAATATGCACCCCATAACGGCTCTCAATGGGGCTTGGGGCAAGCCCTTTGGGTAGGGCGAAGACCGCCTTTTCAAATTCGGGTACGGTTGCTCCCTTTTGTAGAATACCAAGCTCGCCCCCGTCTGTCTTGGACGGACAAGCAGAATATTGCATGGCTTGGGCGATGAACTCGCCTGTTGGGTTGGGGCTATTTGTGATAGTGTCAATCAGCTCATAGGCACGTTTTTTTAGCTCAATGCGTTCTTCGCCTTCTTCGGGCGGACAGGCGAGCAAAATGTGGCGGACTTTCATGACGGGCGGTGCGGTAAACTCGCCCTGATTGGCGGTGTAATACTGCTCACAAATGCTGTCGGTTGGCGTGTTGGGGCGGACGTTTTTGGCGATGAGTTTTGAGATGGCGTTTTCGTCATCGACTTGCCATTCGTCTTTTAATTCATTATCCGCCATGACCGCTTGGCGTAATAGCTCACGAATGACCAACGCTTGGGCAGACAAAAACAACGCCTCATCTTGGCTGTCGGCAGGATGATACTGCACTTCTTCGCCAATGGCTTGCTCGCTGATAAGCACGCCATTGACCGTGATGGTTGGCACGCTTTGGCGAGATGAAGCGATAAGATTGCTGTGATTAGCATTCTCTTCGCTGATGGCTCGCTGTATGAGTTCGGCATCCGATGACAGGCGTTTTAGGTCGTCTGATGTGGGCA
Source organism: Moraxella sp. K127 (assembly GCF_015223095.1). Taxonomy (NCBI): domain Bacteria; kingdom Pseudomonadati; phylum Pseudomonadota; class Gammaproteobacteria; order Moraxellales; family Moraxellaceae; genus Moraxella; species Moraxella sp. K127. Next base: position 2,220 of record NZ_JADFBZ010000051.1, read on the forward strand.
TGACTCGAATGCCGTCATCATAAAACTCAGGCTCGTGGCTGTGGTCGTGATTTCCGCCACAACCGCACGAACCGTCTGACTGCTTGGTGTGGCTTTGGCTTGGCTCGCTGATGTGTAATAGCTCGGGGCTGGTCTGGGTGGGGCTTGAAGTGGGGGCGGGGTTATTTGGGGCTTTGGGGTTGTAGGCTTGGACAGTCATAAGACACCTTTGGGATGTTGGTTTTGGTGTATTATTCATGATATTTGTCAAGGATAAAATACTCCTTTTGGTTTAGCTTGGTTGGCATAGCACCACCAAACTTGGTTTACTAGGGCGTGCCTACCATTGATAACATTTTTATAAAATAAGATGAAAATTTGACAATATCAATCAATTTTTGCATGAAAAATGGCTATCCGACCACTTGATTTAAAAAATTAAGTTAAAATCTTAAAATTTACCTGGTTAAGCGGTCGGATAAAAACTTGTCTGATAGAAAACTCACAGCCTTTGTTTTTCCTTAAAAAACGGGCAATTTTTCTCATTTTTCATTGCAAATACCAATACTCAACACGCCCTAACCAATAATCAATAATTTACCATTTTAAGTTGAGAATGAAGTAAAAAATATTATTTTTTGGAACAAATCCACCAAAACAAAAAAGCACAACTTACGCCATGCTTTTTTGTTTACCCTTTATAATGCCGTGCCGTCATCAGTTTTATGATAATTACGGTTAAAATAAGTCAATGCCTTATCGCTGTCGCCTTGACGAATGGCGATAATCTCACAGATAAATACCCCATGCGTGCCAACTACTTTAACTTCGCTAATCTTGCAATCAAAGCTAATCAAGGCATCAGTTAGCATTGGCGAACCTGTGGTAAGTGTCTCCCAAGTGCCATGAGTGAAACGCTCGTCAGAATTTAGCCGTGATGCGAACGTGTTAGACAAGTGCGACTGCTCGGCAGTCAAGGTATTGACCATAAGCACGCCATTTTTGACAAAATTGTCATAAAAACCGATATTTGTATTCATACACACAAGCAAAGTTGGGGGCGTGTCGGTAACGCTACATACTGCCGATGCCGTAAAGCCATGTCGCCCTGCCACACCGTCTGTCGTTACCACATGAACAGCGGTGGTGAGTTTTGCCATTGCGTCTTTAAAATCTGTGATTGATACCATGTTATTTTCTTAAAATTATTTTTGTGTAACGCCATTTTTATTTTTAAATCATTCAAATTATAGTCAAACAACATTTGAAATTGATATACAAATTACCCATAATCCGTAGGGGCGAATTGCAATTCGCCCTTGTCAAGCGTATCAAATTTTGGGTTTTGACTATAAATTAAAAATCATACGGGCGAATGTGATTCGCCCCTACGCATAAAAATGGCATAATGGTTGGGATTTTTAAAACCCCAACATTTTTTACCAATTATTTACCTGCCAACTCATTACGGATAATCTTCGCCCCTTCGCTAAGAGCGTGCAACTTACCACGAGCAACCGTGCGAGACAGTGGAGCCATACCGCAGTTGGTGCTTGGGTAGAGCTTATCCGCATCCACAAATTGCAAGGCTTTACGCAAAGTATCCGCCACTTGTTCAGGCGTTTCAATCTCATTGGTCGCCACGTCAATCGCCCCAACCATGACCGTTTTGCCACGAATCAGTTCAATCAAATCCATTGGCACACGAGAATTTTGGCATTCTAGCGAGATGATGTCAATTTTGGATTGTTGCAGTTTTGGGAAACTCTCTTCGTATTGTCGCCATTCATTGCCCAAAGTTTGTTTCCAATCGGTGTTCGCCTTAATGCCGTAGCCGTAGCAGATATGTACTGCCGTTTGGCATTTTAGCCCGGAGATGGCACGCTCCAAGGTCGCCACGCCCCAATCGTTTAGCTCATCAAAAAACACATTAAACGCAGGCTCATCAAACTGAATAATATCCACGCCTACCGCTTCCAGCTCTTTTGCTTCTTCGTTTAGGATTTTGGCAAATTCCCACGCCAGCTTCTCACGGCTCTTATAATGCCCGTCATACAAGGTATCAATCATCGTCATCGGACCAGGCAGAGCCCATTTGATGAGCTTGTCGGTATGCTGACGCAAAAATTTGGCATCGTCCACAAACACCGATTTTGGGCGAGACACATCGCCTACCACGCTAGGCACGGAAGCATCATAGCGGTTACGAATGCGGACAGTTTCACGCTTGTTAAAATCCACACCGTCCAAATGCTCAATAAACGTGGTTACAAAGTGCTGACGGGTCTGCTCACCGTCGCTGACAATGTCAATGCCTGCTCTGGTCTGCTCGGCAAGCGATACCAAAAGTGCGTCTTGCTTGGCTTGTAATAACTCATCGCCTTCAAATTTCCATTCTGACCACAGTTTTTCAGGTTCGGCAAGCCAAGACGGTTTTGGCAAACTGCCTGCGGTGGAAGTGGGAAGTAAAATTTTGCTCATTGTGTTTTCCTAAATTAAAAAATGATTTCTATTTAAAAAGATGTGGTATAGAAAACCGTTCGTGGTGAGCTTGTCGAACCATGAAAAGGTTTTCTTTCACCCGCAGGCATGGCTCAGGGCGAACGGAAAACCATTTATCACCAAACTCCATTATACCAAAAAATTCAAATCAGCCGACCAAAATTTATCGGCTGATTGAAATTCATCTCTTATTTTTCAGCAAGCCAAGCGTCCAAAATCTCTTTGTAGGGCTTGATAAACTGCTCTTCGGCAAGTTTGCCTTGTTTTACCGCCAAATCGTTACGCTCCACACGGTCATAATCCACTTTTGGCACGGCATAATCTTCATAAGTTAGACTGCCTTTGTACACTTGCCCTGCAACCGAGTTGGCACTATAAATCTCTGGGCGGTAGATACGCTGGAACGCTTCCATGGTCGCAATGGTGCTAATCAGCTCTAAGTTGGTGTAATCGTTCAACAAATCGGCATTTTCATCGAAATAAAACGCATACGGAGCAACCGATTTTGGTGGCATAAAGTAACGCACTTTTAAGCCCATTTTGGCAAAATATTCATCAGTCAATGAATAGTCGTTTTGCACATATTCCACGCCCAAAATCGGGTGCGTGTTGGTGGTTCTGTGATAGGTGCGAGTGGTCGCAACGCTTAGGCACAGGACAGGCGGTTTTTTGGATTGAGCTTTGTACTCTTCGGACGCAACCATGAATTTGAACAATTTGCCATGCAAATCGCCATAACCTTCTGGTACAGTAAATTCAGGCTTGTCTTTGTTGTACTCACGAAGTAGCACGCTAAAATCATAATCACGGACAAACGATGAAAAGCTGTTGCCGATGATACCGTCAATGGTTTTGCCTGTTTTGTGGTCAACCACAGACGTTTTTAGCCATTCCAATCCTGAGAAAAATTCGCCCTTGCCTGCCACGTCAATGTCAATAGACACAATGTCAATCAGCACCGAATAGCGGTCGTTTGTTGGGTTGTCCCAAGTCGCTAGGTCATTAAAGCGGTTGTTAATCATTCTAATGGCGTTTTGTAGGTTTTGTTTGCGGTTTTCGCCACGAGCTAGGTTAGCAAAGTTGGTGGTCAAACGGGTGCTACTGGCTGGCTCATAGTTTTCATCAAAACGCTGGGTATGCACTCGGCATTGAAATTGTACGGTCATTTTTTCACCTTGCGGGGTTGTTTTTGGAATGTGTGTAGGGCGTGTTGAACCTTTATAACACATTTTACATTTTAAAAAATTTTAGGTATGAACAATGTTTTTGCATGAAAAATGGCTAAATCTTGTTTTTCTGCGTCAAAAGCTCGTTTGATAGAGCGACTATCAAACTTCACTTTTTCCTTGAAAAACGTGCGATTTTTCTCATTTTTCATCGCAAATACAAAGATTCAACACGCCCTATTAAACCACATTTTTTTGATGAAAAAAACTGATATATTTTTAAAAAAAGTTGAAAAAAATTCAGGTTGGGGAAATGTTGTGGTTTTGGGTGTTTGTCTTTGGTGGATTTGTGGGGATAAATTGCAATTTGTCTGATGATAAGGTATGATTTTTGGGTGTTGTGTTTTTCCTACGCATTTATATTTAAAGTGGCGGGGGTTCAAGCACCACTATGCTTTTTCTTTTAAAAGGTGCATGGGATGCACTCTACGGAACTGATTTAACACACATTTTTACTTTATGCAAATATTTTTACAATTTTATGCACATTTTTTTGTAATTTTCATTGACCTTATGCACAAATAAAGGTAAGATATAACTATGGACAGGGTAGCGTAAGCGTAATTCCTAGTCGGCAAAAGCTCCAAAGAAATTTGGGGCTTTTGTTTTAGGGATAAATTCTCAACCCCAAATCTTCATACTCATGCCCTGTATGATTTGCTCCATGCTTGCAATAAAATTTATGTTTAATAACATCAAAGGCTCGGTTAGTCTGAGCAGGTCTTAATACATGATTACCAATGGGTCGTGCAATTAAATCCGCCAGTTGCATACCTGATGAGTTGGCGTATTTTGATGCCAAAATCAGTTGAAATGGATATAGTGAATTCTATTCAAAACACAACAAAGGTTTTTTCGTTCGTGGTGAGCTTGTCGAACCATGATAAGGAAAAACCGTTACCCTTCGACAAGCTCAGGGCGAACGGTTTTTTGTATGGTTTTGATATGAATTGAGTATAACATTTATCTTGGCAAACACGCTCAAATTCAGCTTTTAACAACTTATCTTCATTCAATCCACGTTGTTCAAATACCACAAAAGTTTGGGTATCCTGTTGTCTTTTTTCACCCAAAAAATCATACAAGCGTTCAAGCCCCATTGACATTGCCAAATGATAAGGGTTGTCCGCCATATCGGCTTTGGGTAGTTCATCTTTGCGGATAACACAAGCGATGACAACAAATTTATTATTTTTCATCAATTCGCTAATATCATTTAAAAATGCTTGGTGTATCTCATTGGGCTGATTAAACACCCCCTTACGTTTTAGAATATCTCGCTCATGTAAAATAATCATATCATGCCCAAAATAATTAAATTTTAGGTTTTGAATGTCTTTAACAGTATGGTTGTTATAGTATCTTTTATTAAAAATACAAAATGCCAAAACAAAAATAGGGTATTTTGAATTGATGTTATCCAAATTATGGTCGCCACTTTCATCTACATAAACAATATAATTACTAAAATTCATGTCATCTCTTAACGGTTTGCTATTCTGCCGGCATTATAAAAACAAAATACCAAAAATACTATCTTGTTTTTTCTAAAAAATAAGATAGTGGATTAATTCAAAAAACAATAACCCCACCCCAACAAAAAAGGCGGACATCAATCCGCCTTTTTTATCATTCGCCATCTTGGCTTGTTTCTATCATCTCGCCATGTTCGCTGTCACTGTCATCATCGCTTGGCTCTTCATGCTCCACGCATGCAAGTCCCACCAGCGTTTCGCTCTCGCCAATGCGAATGAGCTTAACCCCTTGGGCGTTACGTCCTGCGGTTGCGATTTGGGCGACAGGTGTGCGGACAAGCGTGCCTTTGTCGGAAATCAAAATCACGTCTTCATCGCCTGTTACTGCCACCGCCTTGACAAGCTGACCGTTACGCTCTGATGTCTTAATGGCAATCACGCCTTGACCGCCACGCCCTTTGGTCGGATAGTCATCAATCGGAGTACGTTTGCCATAGCCGTTTTCGCACGCTGTCAAAATCTCGCCTGCCTGTGGGGCAACCACGAGCGACACCACACGACTGACCGACACCACGCTGTCATTATCACTATCATCGGTATCGTCATCGGTCGGCTCGTCATCGTCTAAGCCAAGACTAGCTAAGAGATTGACACGAATACCACGCACGCCCTTGGCGGTACGTCCCATGGCACGAATGGCGGATTCTTTAAAGCGAATGGCTTTACCTTCGTTGGAGAACAGCATAATCTCTTGCTCGCCGTCCGTAATCGCCACACCAATCAAGGTATCACCGTCCACAAGGTCAATGGCTCTTAGTCCGTTGGCACGCAAATTGGCAAATTGCGACAACGCCACACGTTTAACCGTACCGCTTGCCGTGGCAAAAAACACAAATTTACCGTCATCGGCTAGACTCTCCACAGGCAAAATGGCGGTTACGCTCTCGCTTGGGTCAATGTTAATCAGATTGACAAGCGGTCTGCCCTTTGAGCCACGAGACGCAATCGGCACTTCAAAACCACGCAAGCCAAACACTCGCCCTGTGTTGGTAAAACACAAAATATGGGCGTGCGTACTGGTAACCAATAAATGCTCAATCACGTCATCTTCTTTCATGGCGGTCGCTGATTTGCCTTTTCCGCCACGTTTTTGGGCTTGGTAGTCGCTCACGGCTTGGGTTTTGGCATAGCCTGTATGCGACACGGTCATGACCACCGTCTGCTCTGGGATTAGGTCTTCACGGCTAAAATCGGCTCGTGCGTCCACGATGTCGGTTTTACGCTCATCGCCAAAATCATCACGGATTTGGATAAGCTCCGCCTTAATCACGCCCATAAGTTTGTCAAAATCCGCCAAAATCATCTGCAAACGTGCAATCTCGCCCAAAATCTCTTGGTATTCTTTGGACAATTTGTCCTGCTCCAATCCTGTCAAGCGGTGCAGTTGCATATCCAAAATGGCGTTCACTTGGTCGGGCGATAGGCGGTATTCTTTGTCGTCATTGATAAGCCCAAACGGTGCGTTTAAATCCTCGCCCTCGATGATGTCGGGGCGGATAGACGTTGCCCCTGCATTTTTTAGCATGGCAACCACATTGCCCGCCTGCCAGATATGCCCAAGCAAGTTTTCACGAGCCTCAGAGCGGTTGGCGGACTTTTTAATGGTCTCAATGATGTCATCAATATTGGCAAGGGCAATGGTTAAGCCCTCTAACAAATGCCCACGAGCTTTGGCTTTATTCAGCTCAAAAATGGTACGGCGTGTAACAACCTCTTGGCGATGACGGATAAAACTGGCGATTAGGTCGTGCAAGGTCATAAGGCGTGGCTGTCCGTTGTCAAGGGCAACCATGTTAATGCTAAAACTGGATTCTAAGGGCGTTTGCAGGAATAAATTATTTACCACGACTTCGGCATTTTCGCCACGTCTTAGGTCAATGGCAATCCGCATACCCTCTTTGTCGGACTCATCACGCACGCCTGTGATACCGTCCAATTTTTTGTCATTGACAAGTTGGGCGATTTGCTCAATGAGTTTGGCTTTATTGACTTGATAAGGAATCTCAGTAAAGACAATGCGTTCACGGTCTTTTGAGTTACCTTCCATGTTTTCAATGACATAACGCCCACGAATGTGCAGTCGCCCCTTACCTGTGCGATAAGCGTCCGAAATCCCGCTCCGCCCATAGATGATACCACCTGTGGGAAAATCGGGCCCGCTGATGTGGCTTGCCAGCTCATCGCCTGTAATCATGGGGTTATCGGCATAGGCAAGACAAGCGTTCACAACTTCGGTCAAGTTGTGCGGTGCCATGTTGGTCGCCATGCCGACTGCAATGCCCGTTGCCCCATTGACAAGCAGGTTTGGCACACGAGCAGGTAGCACAGACGGCATTTTTTCGGAGCCGTCATAGTTGTCCTCCCAGTCCACCGTGTCTTTGTCAAGGTCGGCAAGCATTTGGTGCGTGAGTTTTTGCATACGCACTTCGGTATAACGCATGGCGGCAGGTGGGTCGCCGTCCACCGAGCCGAAGTTGCCCTGTCCGTCCACCATCATATACCGCATAGAAAACGGCTGGGCAAGACGTACAATGGCATCATACACGGCAGTGTCGCCGTGGGGGTGATATTTACCGATAACATCGCCCACGACACGGGCGGATTTTTTGTAGGGTTTGTTATAATCGTTGGACAGCTCGTGCATGGCGTACATCACACGGCGGTGAACAGGCTTTAAGCCGTCTCGCACATCAGGCAAGGCACGAGAGACGATGACGCTCATCGCATAGTCAAGGTAGGACTGCTTTAATTCATCAACAATCCCAACGGGGGTTACGCTATCGGTCATAATTTTTCCAAGGAACACACATAAAGGCGACATTATAGCACAAAATGGCAAAAATGGCGAATTTTACGCCATAAAATACGAGCTTTTTATTTTAAAAAATTATTAAAAATCAATATGTTAAAACTTTACCGTTTGGCGGTTTTTTAGAATTTTTAAAAACCTAATAAGGCACTTGAATAAATCCCAAAAATTTGCTAATATATCGGCTTTATTGTGTTAGGCAACGTGTCTCCTTTATTTTATTGGGTAATTCGGTGGCTGCCTGAATTATCGCCTACACTAAGTTACTTTTATCCATTTTTACTTTTTGTAAGGAAAATTATCATGGCAAACTCAGCCCAAGCTCGTAAACGTGCACGCCAAAACGTCAAACGCCGTGCCCAAAACGCATCTCAACGTTCTATGGTTCGTACCTACATCAAACGTGTGGTATCTGCCATCGAATCTAAGTCTTATGACCTAGCAACCGAAGCCTACACCAAAGCCGTTCCTGTGATTGACCGCATGGCTGACAAAGGCATCATTCACAAAAACAAAGCTGCTCGCCATAAGAGCCGTCTAAACAAAGCTATCAAAGCCCTAAAAGCTTAATCGGCACTCATACCAGTTTTGGTAACAGACTTAAAAAGACCTTAATATTGATTAAGGTCTTTTTTATTTTAAAGTGGCAGATTTTGTGTTAAAATTTGTGCGTTTTTTCGCCTTTATTTTGCTTTTATCCTGCTCTTATTTAAAGGGTTTTATAAGAATTTGTAAGGACGCACCATGTCAGATACCCCACCCCAAGCCAACCACCCCACCCCAAGCCAATCCCCAACATCCACCCCACTTACCCATCAACTCAACCGTGAAGCCAAATGGGCGGTGTATCTTACGCTCCTGTACATGGCAGGTTGGGTGGTTTTTGCCTATTTTATGCCAACGGGGACGGGGGTTTTGGGCTTGCCGTTGTGGTTTGAGCTAAGCTGTGTGTTTTTGCCATTGATTTTTATTTTAATCAGCATGGCGGTGTTAAAGGCGGTTTATCAGGAAATGGATTTAGACGGTGAATTAAGCAACGAGTTAAATCACAATGACAAACAAGGGGAAAATTAATGAATCTAAATATCCAAATTTTAATCCCCCTTGTCCTGTATCTGTTTTTTGTGTTTGGGGTGGCGTGGTACGCTTATCAAAAACGCAAAACGGGCGGATTTTTAAATGAATACTATGTCGGCTCTCGCTCCATGGGCGGATTTGTGCTTGCCATGACGACAGTTGCGACTTATGTCTCGGCAAGCTCATTCATCGGAGGGCCGGGGGCGGCGTACAAATTTGGCTTGGGCTGGGTGCTGTTATCCATGATACAAGTGCCTGCAATTTGGCTCACGCTTGGTACACTCGGCAAAAAATTTGCCATGTTCGCCCGTCAAACAGGTAGCATTACCATTAACGACCTGCTATTTGCCCGTTATCAAAATAAAGTCGTGGTATGGCTTGCGTGCGTCTCGCTCCTGCTTGCGTTTTTTGGCATGATGGTGGTGCAGTTTATTGGGGCGGGTCGTCTGCTTGAAACGACATTGGGTCTGCCTTATGAGTGGTCAATTGGCGTGTTTGCCCTTGTGATTGGGCTTTATACCTTTATCGGTGGCTTTCGGGCGGTGGTTTTGACCGATACGGTGCAAGGGCTTGTCATGCTCATCGGCACGATGCTCCTACTTGGGGCAACGCTTGTCGCCACAGGGGGTATGGACAACGCCATGACAACCCTGCATGCCATTGACCCACGTCTACTGACCCCCACAGGCGTTGATGATAAGCTGTCGGCAACGTTTATGCTGTCGTTTTGGGTGCTGGTGTGCTTTGGCTTGATTGGTCTGCCCCATACGGCGGTGCGGGCGATGGCGTATAAGGACAGTCGCTCGCTACATCGGGGGATACTTGTCGGGACGGTGGTGATGACGGTGCTGGTCTTGGGTATGCACCTAGCAGGGGTGCTGGCTCGTGCGGTCGTGCCTGAGCTTGATGTGCCTGATAAAGTCATTCCCACGCTGATGATGACGGTGCTACCGCCCTTTGTGGCGGGGATATTTTTGGCAGCTCCCATGGCGGCGATTATGTCGTCCATTGACTCGATGCTGATACAGTCGTCAAGTACGCTCATTAAGGATTTGTATCTGTCTATCAAGCCTGACGCTATCCACAACGAAGCCAAAATCAAACGCTACTCCACCACGCTCACGCTTGGTTTTACTGTGATTTTGGCGGTCGTTGCCATGCTAAATCCGCCTGATATGCTGATTTGGCTAAACCTATTGTCCTTTGGTGGGTTGGAAGCGACTTTTTTATGGGTGCTGGTATTTGGATTATATTATAAAAAAGCCAATGCCACAGGGGCGATATGGTCAATGGTGGCAGGCTTAACAAGCTATGTCATCATCGCCTATTTTAAAATCGCCTTATGGGATTTGCACGCTGTCGTGCCTGCATTGGCGATTGGTTTGGTGGCGTTTTTGGTGGGGAATAAGGGTGGGGGAGATAAAAAAGGTGTGATGTTGGTTTAGGTTTGATTTAAATAAATGAAAGATTGACATCTTTTTAATAAAATCTTGAAAGTTAGATTGGTGTTGTAATCCTAATTGATTCAAATTAAAATTCTTGATCTTTATTTTTAGTCCGATGTGCGAACTTTTGACACACCCTATATCCCAAAAAATTGGTATGAAAAGCAAGGTCTATCCATGAAATCCATTTATTTTTTATTAGGGCGTGTTGAACTTTATTAGGGCGTGCCTGCCTTTGGTATTTGCAATGAAAAATACCTGTTAAAAAAGCAGGGGAACCGCCCGTTTTTCAAGAAAAAAACAAAGGCTGTGAGTTTTTTATCAGACAAGTTTTTATTATAAAAAACAATCCGACCACTTAACTGGGTAAATTTTAAGAGTTTCACTCAATTTTTAAATTTAAGTGGTTGGATAGCCATTTTTCATGCAAAAATTGATTGAAATTGTCAATTTTTCATCTTACACCTAACAAACTTAATATTTACCACAGGCTTTGTAGGGACTGGCTCCGCACATCCTTTGATAACATGCCAATTTTTATAGGCGTGCACAGCATGCCCCTACACCCAAACTTCTTTATGTTTGTGGTAATTTTAAAGTTTCTCGGGTGTATTTTATAAAAATGTTATCAATGGTAGGCACGCCCTAAATTATTTTCATAAAAAATAGGCAACTTTCCCCATTTTTAATGAAAAACACAAAAAAACAAACACACCCCAATAAAAAAATCGTCCAATATCCATTGAGCGATTTTTGTTTTATAAAACCATTAAACTCTAAACTGCGGTAGTAATGCAGGTACACCAGGGAACATACCCACCAAGCCCATGGCAATACATAGAATCACAAAACTTGCCACAGGGATAATCACACGCCCCATCAGACCCAGCTCAACACTGCGTTTTTTATCACCGATAAGACCTAGGTTATCCAACATCATGGTTAGCGACCAACCAAACACAGGGTTCACCAATGCTGATGAGAACACCACGATGGCGGCTGACTGAGTTGTCTTACCTGCACGAGTCATTTCCATACCTGCTTCTAGTAGCGGTACAAATACCGCCACAATAAGAGCTGTGGAGAGCACAGGTTGCCATACCGCCAAGTCCATGGGATAACCCCAAATGGCTGCGACGATACAAAATACTGCGGTCAAGACAGCACCAGCAGGAATCGGACGTTTGGCGATGGATGCAGGCACGATGTATGTACCCCATGATGATGTGAAGTTCGCCCCACCCAGTGCCGAGCCCACCATTTGACGGATAGAGCACGCAATGGTCGTGTCATCAATATTCATGTGTGTACGTTCAGAGTGCTTAGGATAGCTGATTTGCTGGAATACTTTGTGTCCCAAGAAATCTGGTGGCCACATGGCAACCGCCAACACCGCAAAAGGAAATACCACAATAAAGGCTTTGGCGTCGGGCAGACCTAGCGTCCAACCTGTATTCTCACCCCACCAGTAAGTGGGGCTAAGTGGCGGCAGCCCTGGCTCGGTCTTAAACTCAAAGGGAGCTCCCAAGATAAATGCCAAAAAGCCCGCCAACGCACAGCCGACAGGCACCGCAAGCCAACGTTTTTGCCAGTGTTCTAGCAAGGCATACATAACAATGGTTGATAAAATGATGATAAAGGCGATGTGTGGCAGACCAATTTTATCCGCCCAGGCTATCATGTTTTTGACCTGAGCCATCAGCCCTACAAAACCCAGATAGAGTAGTAGCCCGCCTGCCACCCCGTTACTGGTGAGCTTGGACATCAGGCTACCGCCTTTTAAGACCGCCATAATCAGTCCAAATACCCCGATGAGCACACCAAAAGCAAGTGGGTGCCCCCCTGCCGCCACCACAATAGGAATGAGCGGAATGAGCGGTCCGTGTGTGCCAGGTAAGTTGGACGTTGGTAGGAAAAATGCTGAGAAAATAAGTACAAAGATTGCAGCAATAATCATCTCATAGCGGACGTTTTGCAAGACAAAATCTTCGCCCAAACCAAGCGGTGCGGCAAAGGCAGCTGCCATCGCTCCCACCATGACGATTTTACCAATCATCCCCGCCATCGCAGGAATGGTATCTTCAAACTCAAAACGATAATCACGAAATGGCAAGTTCACGCCCCATCTTTTGGGTTTCATGATTTGCAATTCGTGTCTTAGATAAGCGTCACGAGACTCAAAGGCAGATGAAGGCTTATGAAGCTCTTCATAGCTTTTGGTTGTGTATTCTCGGATTTGCTCTTCGGTTAAATCAGATTGAACATCACTCACAAATACCTCCTATCACTGTGAGAAAAGTGCGTTTTAAAATCCTTGTTTTTTCATTTGTCTAAGTCTTGCATTCATCTGCATGCTCATACAATGCCAAAAAACACTTTTTAAAACACCAAGCAACCTTACCATCCCACCGATTCATTAATTATTTCTACAAATACCACAAACGTCATATAAGTTATTTTATAACAATAATTTAATAAATCAATCGTACTAGTAAGAGTGCGGTGCTGATTATAACTTTCTTTTTTGTGACTGTCATGTTTTATTTGTAAAAAATTATGAAATATTTGCTAAGTTGCTAATTTTTAATGATATTAAAACCCATTACACCTAGGGCGTACCTACCATTGATAACATTTTTATGAAATAAGATGAAAATTTTAATGCTTTAATCCATTTTTGCATGAAAAATGGCTAAATCTTGTTTTTCATTGCAAATACCAAAGGCGGGCACGCCCTAGTAACACAAACTCGTTTTGTGTAAATGGTAAAAATTTGTTAAAATAAATCCCTATCACAAAACAATCACATCAAAGACCATCACATGACCACACCGACCACTTACCCCTGCCCCCAATGTCAAAAACCGACCAGTTGGTCTGACAACCCGAACCGCCCGTTTTGTAGTGAACGCTGTAAACTCATTGATTTAGGAGCGTGGGCGGATGAATCATATCGTGTGGCAACCGATGATACGCCATTTAGCGATGAATTGTCCAAAGCGTGATTTACCCAAATTTTGAGAATTTTATCAAATTTTACACGCCATTCATTTGACAATTTTTGATTTTATTATTTAGAAAAATTTAAGGACTTTTTATGTCTTATCTTATGCCAACCTACGCCCGTCAGCCCATTTCTTTTGTGCGTGGGCAAGGCTCATATCTGTACACCGCAGACGGCACGGCGTATCTGGATGCTCTAACAGGTATCGCCGTGTGTGGGCTTGGTCATTGCCACCCTGCCATCAGCCATGCCATGAAAGAGCAAGCCGACACGCTCATTCACACCAGTAATTTATACCAAATTGACTGGCAAGAAAAAGCAGGCGAAATACTCTGTCAAAAGGCGGGCATGGACAAAGTATTTTTTGCCAACTCGGGAGCCGAAGCCAACGAATGTGCCTTAAAACTGGCTCGCCTATATGCCCACAACCAAAGCAAATCTCACCCCAAAGTCATCGTCATGGAACACGCCTTTCACGGTCGCACCCTACTCACCGTAACCGCCACCGCCAATCCTAAGGCTCGGACAGGCTTTTTTACCTTGGATGATGACTTTATCCGTGTACCATTTAATGATGTCTCTGCCGTAGAAGCCTTGATAGATGACAAAGACATTTGTGCAGTATTTGTAGAACCTATTCAGGGCGAAGGTGGACTACACACCCCAAGCGATGATTATTTAGAAAAACTACAAAATATCTGCCATACCAACGACTGGCTGTTTATGCTTGATGAAGTACAAACAGGTAACGGTCGCACGGGCAAATATTTTGCTTATCAATATAGCAATGTCAAGCCAGACGTACTGACCACCGCCAAAGGACTGGGCAACGGCTTTCCTGTGGGGGCGTGTATGGTGTCAGGGCGAGCCAAAGACCTGTTCGGAGCGGGTTCACACGGCTCTACGTTTGGCGGTACGCCCTTTGGCTGTCGGGTGGTCTGTGCCGTCTATGATGAGCTGACCGATGAAGTGATGAAAAATGCCATGCGTGAGAGCGATTTTATCCGCCAAAGCGTGCGTGAGCATTTCCCACAAATAGACGTGCGTGGGCGTGGCATGATGATAGGCTTTGGTTTGCCTGATGGCGTGGACTGTACGCACATTGTGGACATGGCTCGTGATGAGTTTTATCTGATTTTAAACGTTACAGGCGGTAATGTCATTCGTCTGCTACCTACCTTAAATATTAGTCATGATGATACGGTGATTTTGACCAATAGGCTGATTGGTTTGTTAGAAAAGACCTTGGAATAAGCTTGGGATAAACTTGGTGTAAAATTTGCCATATTCTAGCAACCATTGTTAAAAAAATGCCTAAAATTCATCCGATTTTGTAAAACTTGTTGAAGTTTATTTTGGTAAAATTATCCTACTTTACTTCATTCTCAACTTTTTATAAGTGATTGATTTATCAAGGGCGAATTGCAATTCGCCCCTACAACCCAACAATAATTATAGGGCAATCAATAAGTTATCATTTTAAGTTGAGATTGACATATACTTTATTTTATCAAAACAATTTTAGGAAAATCATGAACAACACTCACCGTCAAACAGGGGCAAGCATTTGGGTTATTCTGCCATGGCTGATTGCCCTAGCCTTAGCCACAGCTTTGGTGCTATTGGTCGCCAAGCACAACGCCACGCCCCTAACCACCCAAAGCCAAGCTCCCAAAGCCGAACAAATCGCCCCAAACACGCAATCAAGCGAGCAGGTATGGCAACCCACCCTTGCCACGCCCAAAGCCCACAACAACCCCGACACCGCCCCCACGGTAGATTCTTATCATGACGCGGTCACCCAAGCCAGCCTGTCCGTGGTCAATATCTACACCACCCAAAGAGTGCAAAACCCTTATATGGGCGACCCTGTGTTAGAGCAGTTTTTTGAATACTATGGGCAAGGGCAAGAGATTGACAGGGGGGCGAGCAGTCTGGGTTCGGGCGTGATTGTCTCCAAAGACGGCTATATCGTCACCAACGCCCACGTCATCGAACAAGCCGATGAGATTACCGTCGCCTTAAATGACGGGCGTAAGGCACGGGCGACCATCGTGGGGGCGGACGTGGAGAGTGATTTGGCGGTGATTAAGGTTGAGATGGACAACCTAGTTCCACTCGCTTTTCGCCGTGAACCCATTCGTGTGGGCGATGTTGCACTTGCCATTGGCAATCCCTTTGGCGTGGGTCAGACCGTCACCCAAGGTATCATCTCTGCCACAGGTCGCTCTGGACTGGGTCTGACCACCTTTGAAGACTTCATTCAGACCGACGCCGCCATCAATCCTGGTAACTCAGGCGGTGCCTTGGTGGACGCCAATGGGGCATTGGTTGGCATTAACACCGTCATCTACTCTCGCTCTGGCGGTTCGATGGGGATCGGCTTTGCCATTCCCACCACCATTGTTGAGCAGGTCATGAACGGGCTAATTAGCACTGGCAGGGTCAGCCGTGGCTGGCTTGGCGTGGAGATTGCCCCTGTCAGGGAGAACCCCACCAATCTCACCACTCACGAAGGCGTGGTCATCGCCAATGTCATGACAGATAGCCCAGCAGGCAAGGCAGGTCTACAGGCAGGCGATGTGGTGCTGTCACTTGATGGCAAAACCATTGACAACGCCAACACACTCATCGGTATCGTCTCTGCCAAGGCTCCCGACAGCACACTTGATGCTGTAGTCAAGCGTGGTGACGATGAGCATGAGCTTACCATCACCGTCGGCGAACGCCCCAGTCGTGGCAACAACCGCCAAAACAGCCAACAAGGCAGTCGCTCTCTAAGCTCCGAAGAGCGTGCTTATCTTAATGAGCTGTTTAATCAGTTAAACCGCATGCACGGACGTTGATGGCAAACCAAACCCAATCTTGGTATTAGGGCGTGCCCGCCTTTGATATTTGCCATGAAAAATGAGAAAAATCGCCCGTTTTTCAAGGAAAAAGTGAAGTTTGATGGTTATTCTATCAAACGAGCTTTTGACGATGAAAAACCAGATTTAGCCATTTTTCATGCAAAAATGAATTAAAGTGTTAAATTTCATCTTATTTTTAAAAATGTTATCAATGGTAGGCACGCCCTAGTTTTTTGTTGAATTTTTAAAATAAAGCCTTACTATTTATCCATCATTTACAAACCACGAGAACATCATGAGCGAACACATCGATGACGATAAAATCCTAGCCGTCCGCCGATTTTTATTAACCTTACAAGACAACATCTGTCAAGCCCTAGAAGCCCAAGAACACGCAGGTGGTGTTGATGGGGCAAGCTCTGCCAGATTCATCAGTGATGTCTGGGAACGCCCCGATGGCGGTGGCGGTCGCTCAAACGTACTCTCTGATGGCGTGGTCATCGAAAAGGCGGGCGTGATGTTTAGCCACATTCACATCCGCAACCTGCCCCCATCTGCCAGTGAACGCCACCCCCAACTGGCAGGAGCGACCGCACAGGCGATGGGCGTGTCTTTGGTCGTCCACCCCAAAAACCCCCACGTCCCAACCAGTCATGCCAACGTTCGCTTGTTTGTCGCCACGCCTGCCGATGGTGGTAAGCCGATTTGGTGGTTTGGGGGCGGATTTGATTTAACCCCCTTTTACCCTATAATGAATGATGTCGTACATTGGCACACCATCGCTCACAAGCTGTGCCAGCCTTTTGGCGATGATGTTTATCCGACTTTTAAAGCGTGGTGCGATGACTATTTTTACCTAAAACATCGTGGCGAATGCCGTGGCGTGGGTGGACTGTTTTATGACGACCTAAACACCACTACCCAAGGCTGGGATTTTGAAAAATGCTTTGCCTTTATGCAAGCAGTGGGACAAGGTTACATCGATGGCATCATTCCTATTTTTGAAAATAACAAACACCGACCCTACACCGCCGATGAACGTGCCTTTCAGCTGTATCGCCGTGGGCGGTACGTTGAGTACAACCTTGTCTATGACCGTGGCACGCTGTTTGGCTTGCAGTCCAATGGTCGCACCGAGTCTATTTTGGTGTCCATGCCCCCTTTGGCAAGCTGGGCATATCGCTACGAACCCGTGGCAGGCACGCCAGAGTTTGAACTGACCGACTTTTATTTAAAGCCCAGAGATTGGCTTGGTTTGATGGGTAAATCATAAACGCCCGCTTTGTTATCAAATGTAACTTTGTGTACTTTTATGCAATGACGTTTGAAATCATCAAAGGCTTGTGATATATTTATATTAGTTTGTATAAACTCATGAATAATAAAAAAGAATTGGTTTTTGCCAATTCTTTTTTGTCAAATACCAAGCCACCTTGATAGAAAGCCCCATGAAATCAGCAAAATTGAAATCTCTAAAATTGCAATCGGTAAAATCTTTTGGTCTCATCGCCCTAACCGCCCTTGCCCTGACTGCTTGTGGCGACAAAGCCCCTGCTGGTGCTAGCTCAGCAACATCACCCGATGTCAAAGCCCGCCAAGACCTAATGCAAGACTGGCGTGCTGCCAATGATATCTTAAAAGGCATGATGGAAAACCCTGCCAATTTTGATGCCGCCACCTTTAAAGAGCAAGCTGAATTCATCAGTGGTAGCACCGTCCAAATGTGGACGCACTTTAATGATGCCAATGCCAAAGGCGACTCTCAGGACGCTGTATGGTCAGATGCGGCAGGCTTTCAAACCAAAAAAGACGAGTTTGATGCTGCCACCCAAAACCTTGTGGCAGTCGCTGCCACTGCCCAAAGTGCTGATGATGTTCACACCGCCTTTGGAGCCATGGCAGAAAACTGTGGCAGTTGCCATAAGGTTTATAAAAAGTGATTGTTGATTGTTAATTGTTGATCAATAAACTTTTAAATAATTTTAAGGGTAAATTGAT
>NZ_JADFBZ010000052.1:0-19118 GCF_015223095.1 Moraxella sp. K127
TTTAATCAAAAACATCCACTCGTCTCACCACGCTCTGCCTTTGCCAATTTCTCTTCGGCTAGGGCTTTTGAGCTACGCACAGGCGGTGGGCAGTCTTCGCCATAGTATTGGCGGTCGGCAAAGTAGCTTGAACGCACCATAGGATTTGCCCAGATGTTAAAAAAGCCCAATTTTTTGCCGTATTCGGTATAACGGGCAAACTCATCGGGGTGGACGTATCTGTCCACAGGAGCGTGGTTTTTGCTTGGGGCTAGGTATTGCCCGATGGTGATGATGTCCACGTCATGAGCTTTTAGGTCGTCAAGCAGGGCATAGACTTCTTCTTCGGTCTCGCCAAGCCCCACCATAAATCCGCATTTGGTGGCGACATCGGGACGGCGTGCTTTGTATTCTTTTAGTAAGTTTAGTGAGTGCTGATAGTCCGAGCCGGGGCGAAATGCCTTGTATAGGCGTGGCACGGTCTCAATGTTGTGGTTAAAGACATCGGGGGCGGTCTCGGCAAGTAGGTCAATGGCGATTTTTTCACGTCCACGAAAATCAGGCACAAGAATTTCAATCAAACAGTTGGGGCTTAGGGCTTTGGATTCTTGGATAACTTCCACAAAATGCCCCGCTCCGCCGTCTTTTAGGTCGTCTCTGTCCACGCTTGTGATGACGGCATATTTTAGCCCAAGCCCAAGTATTGTCTCGGCGGTGTGGCGTGGCTCGTCCACGTCTAGGGGGTTGGGTCTGCCATGAGCGACTTCACAAAACGGGCAACGGCGTGTACAAATGTCGCCCATAATCATAAAGGTCGCTGTCCCGTCTCCAAAACATTGGGGTAGGTTGGGGCAGGCGGCTTCTTCGCAGACGGTGTAGAGTTTTTGTTTGCGTAGCGTGCCTTTGATACGCTCCACTTCGGCAGGGCTGGATAATTTGACACGAATCCAGTCGGGCTTTTTGGGGGCTTCAACGGTGGGAATGACCTTAATGGGAATGCGAGCGACTTTGTCATAGCCACGCAGTTTTTCGCCTTGAACGGCTTTTTTTGGGGCAGGTTTTGGGCTTGGGGTGTAAGTTTGGACGGTCATGGCTTGCCTATTTTTATAAAAATATGAAAATAAATTGGGATATTTTACCTTATTTCAAGGTAAAAAGCGATGACAAAAATCAAGGCGTGGGGGTAGGGTTGTCGCCATAAACCCTTGTCGTTGATAGGGTTTTGTCATTTTTAAAGGCGGTCTGGGTATGGTATGAGCGTGGATTGGCAATGATGGATTGATTTGTTAAAATGGGTGTAAAAATTTGGGTGAGTTAAAGCTGTTTTTAAAAATAAAATAACCATTTGTCAAACTTGGTTATTTTAGAATTATGGTTATTTTAAAATACTTGCAAATTGTAAATGGTGTTATCAAGGTTTAATGAATTCTAATTATTTAAAATTAAAATAAAAAGGTAAGTTCATGGATTTATTTAATGATATTTTTGACAATCAACCGCCAAATCAATTACCCATAGACCAATTAATCAAAAACGGTAACTTTATGAATACCGACTTTACCGCTTATCTGCACGATGACGGTAAGGGCGTGGTTATTGTGGTGCCATTTGGCAGATTGTATTATTCGCCATGTTATTTTGATAAAAAATTCTGTGATGACCATTTGGCTTATTTATTGGCAGATGGCAATATCAACTGGCAACAAGACACCATTTATATGTATGGTAAAACGCACCCAATTCCCCGCCTGTCGGCATGGTATGGCGATAAGGATTGCCCTTATGCATATTCGGGCATTAGCCTTATGCCAAATGCTTGGACGGATGAGCTACTTACCATCAATCAGGTGTTATTTGATGTTTGCAAAAGGCGATTTAATAGCGTGCTGTTAAATCATTATCGTACTGGCGATGATTATATCAGCTGGCATAGCGATGATGAGTCGGAGCTTGGGGCAAATCCTTTGATAGCGTCGGTAAGTTTTGGGCAGACCAGACGATTTTTATTAAGGCTTAAAGACAATCATGCGGTAAAATTAGAATTGCCTTTATATCATGGCAGTCTGCTTGTTATGGCAGGGCAGATTCAGCACCATTGGCAACACGGCATACCCAAGCAAAAGCGAGCGCAGGGCAGTCGGGTGAATCTGACGTTTAGGAATATCAAAATACGCCAATAACCCAATGCTCCACGTGTCGCCTAAGCCCAAATCATACCCAATGCCAAACCTTGACAAATGGGTGGTATTTTTTAAATAAATATTGGCTATGGCAGAGAATTTTTTGAATTTGGGTGGATTTTAGGGTATGATAAAGGGGAGAAATTTAGGCGCAAACGCCTTTTAAATCAACGTCTAGGCACTTGATAATTATTGTAATAATGAAAATCATTGTCAAGCACTTATGACCTACTATCATGGAGAATTGCTATGTCGCAAATGCTAACCGAATACAGAGCCCACGTCGCCGAGCGTGAAGCCTTAGGCGTACCCCCACAGCCATTGACCGATGCCCAAACTGCCGATTTGGTAGAGCTCTTAAAAAACCCACCAGCGGGCGAAGAAGACTACTTGGTGGATTTGCTTGAAAACCGTGTGCCAGCAGGGGTTGACCAAGCTGCCTATGTAAAAGCCGCCTTTTTAAACGCCATTGTTAAAGGTGAAGCGACTTCTCCACTGGTTACCAAAGAGCGTGCGGTGTATCTATTAGGCACGATGCTTGGTGGTTATAACGTAGCACCACTCGTTGAGCTACTTGATGATGCCGAGCTTGGTGGATTGGCGGCAGAAGCCTTGAAAAAGACCCTGTTGGTATTTGATGCGTTCCATGACGTAGAAGAAAAAGCCAAAGCAGGTAATGCCAACGCCAAAGCGGTACTAGAATCATGGGCAGAAGCGGAGTGGTTTACAAGCCGTCCTGACGTGCCAAGCGAGATGACCATTACTGTCTTTAAAGTAACTGGCGAGACCAACACAGACGACCTATCTCCCGCCCAAGATGCGTGGAGCCGTCCTGACATCCCACTACACGCCAACGCCATGCTAAAAAATGCCAGAGACGGCATTACCCCAGAAAAAAATGGCGAAGTTGGTCCACTAAGCCAAATCAAAGAATTGATTGCTAAGGGCAATCCTGTTGCCTATGTGGGCGATGTTGTGGGTACAGGTTCTAGCCGTAAATCAGCAACCAACTCTGTACTTTGGTTCTTTGGCGATGACATTCCACACATTCCAAACAAGCGTGATGGCGGTGTGTGCCTAGGTGGTAAAATCGCTCCGATTTTCTTTAACACCATGGAAGATGCTGGGGCGTTGCCTGTTGAGATTGACGTTTCTGACATGAATATGGGCGATGAAGTTACTCTAAAAATTGACCACGCCACCGCAACCGTTACTGCATTCAAAGACGGCAATCAAATTGCCGAATCCAAACTAAAAACCCCTGTGCTACTAGACGAAGTACGTGCTGGTGGTCGTATCAACCTTATCATCGGTCGTAACTTGACAGGTAAGGCTCGTGAGTCGCTAGGTCTTGAACCGTCCACCTTGTTCCGTACCCCAGAACAACCTGCCGACACAGGTAAGGGCTTCACGCTAGCTCAAAAAATGGTCGGTCGTGCGTGTGGTCTGCCAGAAGGTCAAGGCATTCGCCCAGGTACCTACTGCGAACCTAAGATGACTACCGTGGGTTCACAAGACACCACAGGCCCGATGACTCGTGATGAGCTAAAAGACTTGGCGTGCCTAGGCTTTAGCTCCGACCTTGTCATGCAGTCGTTCTGCCACACTGCTGCTTATCCTAAGCCGATTGACGTTGTTACACACCACACCTTGCCTGACTTTATCATGAACCGTGGCGGTGTATCTCTACGTCCAGGGGACGGCGTGATTCACTCATGGCTAAACCGTATGCTACTGCCTGATACTGTGGGTACGGGTGGCGACTCGCACACTCGTTTCCCAATCGGTATCTCATTCCCAGCAGGTTCGGGTTTGGTGGCGTTTGCTGCCGCAACTGGTGTCATGCCACTGGATATGCCTGAGTCTGTTTTGGTTAAATTTAAAGGCAAAATGCAACCTGGCATTACTTTGCGTGATTTGGTACACGCCATTCCTTACTATGCCATTCAAGAAGGCGATTTGACCGTTGAGAAAAAGGGTAAGAAAAACATTTTCTCTGGTCGTATCCTAGAGATTGACTTGACCGAAATGGAAAATGACTTGACCGTTGAGCAAGCGTTTGAATTGTCTGATGCGTCTGCTGAACGCAGTGCAGCAGGTTGTGCGATTACCGTATCAGAAGAAAAAGTTGCCGAGTACCTACGCTCAAACATCGTCATGCTAAAATGGATGATTGCCGAGGGCTATGGCGATGCTCGTACATTGGCTCGCCGTGCTGAGAACATGCAAAAATGGCTAGACAACCCAAGCCTGCTAAAAGCCGATGCTGATGCCGAATACACCAAAGTGTATGAAATTGACCTTGCCGACATCAAAGAGCCAATCCTATGCTGTCCAAACGACCCTGATGATGCCAAATTGCTATCAGAAGTCGCTGGCGATAAGATTGATGAAGTGTTTATCGGTTCGTGCATGACCAACATCGGACATTTCCGTGCCGCAGGCAAACTATTGCAAGAAGTGCCAGCAGGTAGCCTAACCACTCGTTTGTGGATTGCACCACCGACCAAAATGGACGAACGCCAGCTGATGGACGAAGGTTATTACAACACCTACGCCCAAGCAGGTGCCAGAACCGAAATGCCAGGTTGCTCGCTATGCATGGGTAACCAAGCTCGTATCGCACCAAACTGTACTGCCGTCTCGACATCTACTCGTAACTTCCCGAACCGTCTGGGTCAAGGAGCCAACGTGTACCTAGCGTCTGCCGAGCTTGCATCAGTAGCATCGGTACTTGGTAAACTGCCAACCGTTGAAGAGTACATGGCGTATGCAGGCAAACTTGAATCCATGGAAGCTGAAGTTTATAATTACCTAAACTTCGACCAAATGGCTGAGTACACCGAAAAATCAGACAAAATCAGCGTGGCACAACTTGCTTAATCTGATTTGATAAAGCACCATAGCACATACCAGTCCCCAAAGGCACTTAGCTTTTGGGGACTATTTTGTGACAAGTTAATGGCGAAAAAACCAACAAACCTTTTATAGTAACATATACACGATAATTTAAAAACAGGAAAACCCAATGACTATAGAATTATCAAGCCTACCCCCTGCCGTACAAGCATGGGTAGCTACCTTACTTTTGATGAAGACATTCGCCTAACCAAATCGCATGACAGCCTGATTATTCAAGAGCCGCTTTTTGACATGGCACGCATGAAGCACGCCATTGACGACTACGAAACTAAAGAGCAGGCGTTGCAAAATGGATTGACTCTACCACAAGGCAAAAACGAAACCGAACTGCTTGCTTGGCTAGATGAAAATATCCCCACCCATTTGCCAAATGCCGATAAATTGGCTTATTTTTAACACAATAAAATCCCCAAAATCCCACAAAATTTGTTAAAATAAGCGATTTTTGCAAATTATACACACCATGCCAAACCCCACCCCTTTACGCAACACCTTTATTCCCACCACCGACCCGTCCGCAGGCTTGCGTTTGACGGAGATTTTTTACTCCTTGCAGGGCGAAGCCTTGGCAATGGGTTTGCCGACCATTTTTATTCGTCTGACAGGTTGTCCGCTCCGCTGCGTCTATTGCGACACGACTTATTCCTTTACAGGGGGCGAGCGTTGGGGGCTTGATACGATTTTGGAACACATCAAACAGTATCCTTGCAAACGCATTTGCCTAACAGGGGGCGAGCCACTTGCCCAGCCCAACGCCATTGCCTTGATGAAATTACTCCTTGATAACGGCTATGAAATTTCATTAGAAACGGCAGGGGCGTTGTCGGTCAAAGACGTACCCGTGGCGGTGTCAAAGGTTATGGATTTGAAAAGCCCATCATCGGGCGAAGTGGGTAAAAATCTGTGGGAAAATCTGAATTATCTCACCGACAACGACCAAATCAAAATCGTCATCGCCGACCGTGCCGATTATGATTGGGCAAAAGACGTTTTGCAAAAATACGAACTTGACAAAAAATGTGGTGTGGTGTGGTTTTCGCCCATGTTTAACATAGACGAGCGTAAATCGGACGTGCCAAATTTGGCGGTAGAGCTTGCCGAGTGGATTTTGGCGGACGGCTTGCCTGTGCGTTTTCAATTACAACTGCACAAAATCATCTGGGCGGACGCTAAGGGCAAATAAAACAAAAACCGATAATCAACATCGGCTTTTGTCTCATCTTATGCCATCTAATCAATCGCACACACCGCCAAATCCTTGATAATCAGTTGCAAACTCTGATTGCCCTGCCATTCGTTAATGTCTAAGGTAAACAAAATATGCACCGCACTTGCCCGATAATCCCATTCGTCCACGTCATAATTAAACCAAATGGCATCTATCGGATACTGCACGCCATCGGCTCGCAACGTCAGTTTTAAATGCCTATCTTTTAAAATGCGAAAATTAACCACTTCAAAGACCCCATCAAAGGCAGGGGGCAAAAAGCCATTACCCCACACGCTGACATTTTTTAGGGCATGGACAAAGGCTAAGCTAAAATCAGGCGGGGTCAGCACGCCATCGGTATACTTTAATTCACTAAATAGCTCATCATCAAAGCCGTCCACCACTTTCAAAAATTCTGCCTTAAACCGCTCAAAATCTCGCTTATGAATGGTCAAGCCTGCCGCCATCGCATGACCGCCAAAGTGCAAAATCAACTCAGGATTTGCCATCGCCACCGTCTCAATGGCATCACGGATATGCACGCCTGCGATAGACCGCCCCGAGCCTTTGATCAGGTCGTCATCACCCACCTTGTCAGCATCGGCAGGGGCAAAGACAATGGTCGGACGGTACAACTGTTCTTTGATACGCCCTGCCACGATACCAATCACGCCTTGGTGCCAGTTGTCTTGATATAGACAAATGGCTTTGGCAACACATTTGGGCTTATCATCGGATTCATCGGACAAGTGTAGCTCGTCAATGATACTGCTGGCTTCATCACGCATTTGCGTTTCTATGGCACGGCGTGAGTGATTAAGACGGTTCAGCTCTATCGCCAAACGGTGTGCTTCGCCAAAATCATCAGTCAGTAGGCACTCCACCCCTGTTCGCATATTATCCATACGCCCTGCGGCGTTAATGCGTGGGGCAATGGCAAAACCAAAATCATCTGCTGTAATCTTACGCACGTCTCGCCCCGCCTGCTCCAAGAGTGCCAAAATCCCCACACAGCACCGCCCTTCCCGAATGGCGTTAAGTCCATGTGTTACCAAAATACGGTTATTTTGGTCAAGATGACCCACGTCCGCTATCGTCCCTAATGCCACAAGGTCAAGATATTTGGCGACTTGTGTGGTGGATTTGCCCATCTCACGGCGGATTTTGGCGACACGTCCCATGACATAGAACGCCACACCCACGCCCACGAGGCACTTACTGCCGAACTCACAGCCGACTTGATTGGGGTTAATGACCGCACTTGCTTTGGGCGAGCTACTGGTGGTCAAATGGTGGTCGGTAATGACGACATCAATACCCAGCTCGTCCGCTTTGGCAACCCCATCATGGCTTGATATGCCGTTATCCACCGTGATGATGAGTTTGGGGTCAAATTCATCTGCCCCATGTTCTACGATTTGGGGGGTTAGTCCATAACCAAACTTAAAGCGGTCCGGCACCAAAAACTGCACGTCCGCTCCCATCTCACGCAAACACCGCACCATGAGCGTGGTCGATGTCGCCCCATCGCAGTCAAAATCACCCACAATGAGTATGCGTTTATTCTCATCAATGGCACGACTGATGATATCCGCCCCCACGTCAAGTCCCAATAAATCACTCGCAGGCAGGAGCTTTGCCACAGACATGTCCATCTCATCAATACTGCCAATCTGTCGTGACGCAAGTAGTCGCCCGAGCGTCTCGCCAAACATCGCGGTTAGCTCATCAGGCACATCGCCTTGATGACGTGGGACAAGTGTCAGGTGCTTAGGGGTAAACCGTCCGACTTTATCAAAGGCACGCTCAAAATCCTGCACACTCGTGTTGGTCAGGTGCGACAAATTGGCATTGGCAAACTTTTGCGTGCTTGTCACTTGGGCAGGCTTGGGTAGGCTTGGCGATGGATAGCCATCAAAAGGACTGTCATCGTCTTGGCGATTTTGCGTACTCATTACTTACTCTCTTTTTCTTTTGCATTTGTCTTTGTGGTTATTTTAGCACAGTTTTTTAACACAGTTTCGCCAAAACTTGCCCAAAGTCAAAAACTTGTCCCAAATCATGAATATAAATTTACATACTGATACATTTTGTTAGCAACTTTATTACAATACAATCATCAGGCTGTGGTATGATTTGTTTTATTATCAGTCTTTTTTATTTTATTACATTCTGGAGCTTATCATGAATTTTAGCGAACTTAGTACAGACACATTGGTTGTCAAGGATGTCAGTGGACTTGACCTAGACAAGATAGAACGTGAATGCAAAGAACTTGCCAAATCTCGTGCCAAAATCTCAGCAGGCGTTGCCATCGTTCCCATTCCTTTTTTGGACGTGGCGGTAGACGTGGGTATGCTCACCAAGCTACTACCCCAAATCACTGAGCGTTTTGGTCTAGAAGACAAAGACACCGCCGAAGCCCGCGAGAAAAACATCAAAGAAAAAGTACTTGCTGTGGGCGGACTGGTCGCCACACGTGGTATCGTCAATAAAACTGTACAGGGCTTTGGCGGGCGTATCATCGGCAAACAAGTCGCCAAATATGTACCCCTAGGCGGTCAGATTGTCGCGGGGACGATTGGTTATATGATTTTTAAAAGAATCGCCTTTGATCATATTGAGCGTTGCCACAAAATTGCCCAAGAAGCACAACAAAAAGGCACTCAACAAGCCAAAGCAACCCCAACAGCTTGATTTGAAACATAAAGCAAGGTTTTCGCCTTGCTTTTTTATGATGAAGATTTATAATAAAACTTGACAGTCATCAATTATTCCCATTTTTACCAACACCGCCTATTTTACCCATTGTAATAATAATCACTTTTACTGTTTACAACTTTTTGCCGTTTTTTAACAAAGATTTTCTATTTTGGCATAATAAATCATCAGCTTTGGTTTGAGAAAATTTGTTAAAAAGGATAAAATATACCCTGTTTTTTGGGCATGGTTTTTCATGTCTTATTCAAAATCCAGACAAATTTTGTCATTTTGTCAAGCCAATCCAACATCTACAATCCCAATAATAAGGTATCGCCATGACATTTGTAGTAACTGATAACTGCATTCTTTGTAAATACACCGACTGCGTTGAAGTCTGCCCTGTGGACTGTTTTTATGAAGGCCCAAACTTTTTGGTCATCAATCCTGATGAGTGCATTGACTGTGCTTTGTGCGAACCTGAATGCCCCGCCAATGCCATTTTCTCCGAAGATGAAGTGCCAGCAGGTCAAGAAGAATTCATCAAAATCAACGAAGAACTCTCTGCCGAATGGGCGAACATCACCGAGAAAAAAGACGCCCTACCCGAC
The DNA here is from genome assembly GCF_015223095.1 of Moraxella sp. K127. Lineage (NCBI taxonomy): Bacteria > Pseudomonadati > Pseudomonadota > Gammaproteobacteria > Moraxellales > Moraxellaceae > Moraxella > Moraxella sp. K127. The sequence goes on from NZ_JADFBZ010000052.1 coordinate 9,603, forward strand.
CATGAAAAATGGGACGGCGTGGCAGGCAAAATCCAGTATTTAGAACGCTAATTTTTAAAAATCATTCACAAACCCACGAGACATCATGACACACACCATGCCCCCTTTTGATTTGTCCGCCTTGCCTACCGACAAGCCCTTGACCATTGGCATTGTCGCAGGGGAAGTGTCGGGCGATGCGTTGGGGGCGGATTTTATGGCAAAGATGAACGCCATTTATCCGAGCATTCGCTGGATTGGCGTGGGCGGTGAGCTGATGACCAAGGCAGGACTTGACTCAATCATTGACATGACTCGCCTATCGGTCATGGGTATTGGTGAAGTGGTCAAGCATTTGCCGGATTTATTGCTTGCCAAAAAAGAGATTTTAGATGAGTTTTTGTCCATTGGCATTGATATTTTTGTGGGTATTGACGCCCCTGATTTTAATTTACGCCTTGCCAAGAGTCTCAAACAAAAATCAGTCATCAAGCCCATTTTTTGTGTGCAATACGTCAGTCCAAGCGTGTGGGCGTGGCGTGAAGGGCGTATCACGGGCATTAAATCTGCCACCGATTTGGTGCTGTGTCTATTCCCTTTTGAGACGGCGGTCTATGACAAGCATGGACACCCTGCGGTGTGCGTGGGACATCCCTTGCTTGACAAGATACGCCCTGATGAGCGGTCGTGGCGTGAGATTTATGATGAATTTTTGAACGATTATAGCCCACTATTCCCCGAACTTGCTCGCCTACGACACAGCCCCGCTCGCCCCATCTGCGTGATGGCAGGCTCTCGCACCAGTGAGATTAACGCCATTTTGCCCCTGCTCATTGGGGCAATGGATAGACTGGACAAGGCAGGCGACCACACTTTTATCCTGCCTGTGGTCAGCCACGAACACGCCCATTTGGTCAAAACACTCATCAAAGAGCAAGCGGTACATCTACTGGACAAATGCCACATCATCTTTCCCCAAACCGCCAAAGACGGTCAAGCAGGGCGACTGCCGACCACGCTCTCACTGTCTCAAAATGTGATGAGCGCCTGTGAGCTGACCATCTTAGCGTCAGGTACGGCAACTTTAGAGGCTCTGCTACTGCACCGCCCGATGGTCGTGGTGTATAAGGTCAATGCCCTAACCTACGCCATCGCCAAGCGATTGGTTAAAATCCCCTATGTTGCCCTGCCCAACATCCTAGCCTATAACCAAACAGGGCAAGCTGTCGTGCCAGAGCTTATCCAAGATGACGCAAATGCCGACAACATCGCCCGTCATGCTCTGGACATACTGGCAAATCCTAGCGAACAAATCGCCAAACTTACTCGCACCACGACCCAACTTCGCACCGACAGTCGCCATGATGTTGCCGTTAGTGTACTTATGCACTTTTTTAATCAAAAAAATGTGTTATAATATACGCCAACATCAAAAATTGTTTGTTGGGTTTGATTGATATTCATTTAAATATCCATTCACACCAACAGCCTTGCAATTTTTGAAATTTTTCTAGGGTGTGCCTGTCTTTTGTATTTGCAATGAAAAATGAGAAAAATCGCACGTTTTTCAAGGAAAAAACGCAGGCTGATAGTCATTCTATCAGACAAGTTTTTGACGAAGAAAAACAAGATTTAGCCATTTTTCATGCAAAAACATCGTTTTCTTTCTATAAATGCTCTAAAATATGAATTGTGTTATAAAGGGCAGGCACGCCCTACATAATAAACAATAATTCACCAAAATCTACGCAACTTGGGATTTTGGTCGTTTTTATTTGTCTTTTACCATCATTTATCAATTAATACCCAAGAAAGGTGCCTTATGACCACGACCGACAAAACCAAAGAAGCCAAAGCCCTAACCCGTGAAGAGAAAAAACGCCAAACCCGTCAAGCTTTCTATAATGCCGTGCTTGACCTATGCATGATGGGGCAAGGGTTTAGCTCTATCAGCCTACGTCAGGTAACCCGTGAAGTGGGCGTGGTGCCAACCGCCTTTTATCGTCATTTTGATGACATGGAAGAGCTGGGCAAATCATTGGTAGAAGACGAACTGGGTGATGCTCTATCAACCCTGCGTGAGCACATGCAGTTTGGCAAAAAACGCACCTTTGAACGCCAAATCGCCAAAAGCGTGCAACTATTTTTCAAAGCGGTGGACGCTCAGCCACGCTACTGGCAATTCATCGCTGCCGAGCGTTTTGGTGGTTCAGAAGCGGTTCGCCGTGCCATCAGCGAACAAATCAAAACCTTTGCCAAAGTCATGAGCGAAGACCTAGCACTACAACCCTCTTTTGAACATGTCAGTGCCAGCGACCGTTACCTGCTTGCCGAGATTGGGGTAAACTTAAGTTTCTCATGGATTATCGACTGGCTAGACTTGACCTACGCCCCCGAGCTTGAAGATGATGAAGAAACCAAGCCTGTTGATAGCGACCTAGAACAAGCCAAAGAAGCCATGCTATTGCATTGCACTCGCCAAATGCAAATGATTCTCTACGGTGCCTATAACTGGAAATCTACCGAAGAGACAGTGTTGGATGAAAATGTAAAATAAATCAACTCCACACCAAAAGCTGATAGCCTAAAAGCCGATAATCTAGACTTAGTTATCGGCTTTTTTATATGCCAAAATCATCTGTGCCAACTCATCATCAGCAAAAAAGTAAGCAGGCGGTACATCTAAGGCTTTGGCAATGTTATTTAATGTGGTCAAATCAGGCAAATGCACACCCTTTTCATAGCGATTAATGCGTGAGCTTGCCACAAATTCATCCAAACCAATGGCGATGCCTAACTGCTCTTGGGTAAGATTTTTAGCCTTGCGAGCCACCTTAAAACGCCGTGTAAATATCTGTTGCAAACTCATAACTTTTACCCTAGATTAAAAAGTTACGAATTTCGTATATTTTACTTGATTTTTTACTACGAATATCGTAGTATTAATCACGTTCTTTCCCATCAATAGGAGTTTTTATGAAAAAACTTATGCAGATTGCTTTGCTCAGTGGCGGTCTATTTTAGCAATAACCGCTTTTGCTGGCTGGTCATCATTTAACTACGCAAACACCCATAATAAGGTTTTTGCCATACCTAGTGGTAATATTGTCTGTGGCGGTGATAATATTACCAGTTCTGGCAACGCCCTTACTTGCTACATTCAAAACGTTGCCAAAAAACCTGCAAAATGCAGTGAAGGCGTTGGATTGGAATTTACCTTAAACCAAACTGGCAAAGGCAAACTTCAATGCACCAATCATGAATTTGAGCCTGAAAACGAAGCAGAAGATATTACAAAGATTATCCCTTATGGTTCGTCAATCAACGGCAACGGTTGGACTTGCACTAGCCAAACCACAGGCATGAGATGTGTGAATAAATCAGGGCACGGTTTTCAGTTAAGCAAAAGCAAACAAACCTTGTTTTAATTTCCAAACAAAAAACCGATTAATTCACTTAATCGGTTTTTTATCGTTTAATTCAACCAAACTCAATCAATCGGCGGAGTATAAGTACCATTTTTAATATCATCTTTGATACGCTCGGCTTCTGCCAGCACTTGCGATAATAAGGCTTGCACGTTTTCAAGCGTGGCGATTGGGCTTAGTGTGGTCATCTTTAACGACTGCACATTTTGACGGCTATCAATCACACGGGTTACGCCGATGTTGGCTTCCCCACGGGCAAACAGCTCGTCCGCTACATTTTGATTTAGGCTATCAATAAACTCATCAGGATAGCCAGTTGGCACAACACGGAACAAGACAGACGCAAATTGTGGCTCAACAAGTAGCTCCAAGCCGTCCGTGTTACGGATATAATCCGCCACTTCTTTTGTCAAATTTACCCCGTGGTCAATCATTGAACCGTACAGCTCTTCGCCCAACGCCTCCACCGTGAACCATAATTTTAACGCATCAAATCGGCGAGTGGTCTGCAAAGACTTTGACACCAAGTTTGGCACGCCATGCTCTTCGTCATAAGCTGAGTTTAAATACTCGGCTTCATAGTGCATAAAGCGGTAATTTTGCTCGTCTTTTAACAAGAACGCACCGCAAGAAATGCTTTGGAAATAGTGCTTATGAAAATCAAGCGTAACCGAATCGGTCAGCTCAATGCCGTCTAGCATAGAGCGGTAATCGTTGGATAGCAATAACGCCCCACCCCACGCCGCATCAACGTGTAGCCACGCTCCGAATTTGTTGCACAAGGCACGGATTGTCTTGATGTCATCAATCGCCCCTGCGTCAGTCGTCCCTGCCGTTGCCACCACACACGCCACGATGTTGCCTTTGGCGTGCAAGTCCGCCATGATGTCGGCTAGGGCGTTGGTATCCATTTGGGCATTGTCATTGACAGGCACGGTAACGACTGAGGCAAAGCCCATGCCCATCATCGCCATGTTTTTTTGTACGGAGAAATGAGCATTTTCTGAGCATAGCACTTTGACTTTTTTCATCGCATCAGGCGGAATGCCATCACGCTGTACCGACCACGCTTTGCCGTTATCGTCTTGATAATTTTTGCTAATCGCCCAATCACGAGCCAGTAGCACGCCCATAAGATTAGACTGTGTACCGCCTGATGTGAACACGCCTGCCTGCCCTGCCCCATAGCCGACCTTTTGGCGTAACCAGTCAATGAGCTGAACTTCCATGAGCGAGCCTGCAGGCGACTGATCCCATGAGTCCATTGATTGGTTGGTGGCGTTGATGAGCACTTCGGCAATTTGTGAAGTTACCATGGTAGGACAATGCAAATGAGCGAGCGAATGGGGGTGATGAACTTTTAGACTTTTGTTTAAAAACAGCTCCACAAGGCGGTCAAGCGATTTTTGTACGCCCAAACCTTCTTTTTGCGGATTAAAGCTGATTTGCGAACGAAGCTCTTTAATGCTACCGCCTGTGTACATTTTGTCGTTTTTAAGCCATGCCGTTACCGCTTTGACAGCGTCCGTCATCGCACGTTCATAATCGGCGATTGACTGGCTATCATTGCAAAGTAGGGCTTGGCGGTGTTGTTCAAAAGTTGGCATGGCTACATCCTATAAAGTAAAAAATGCTTTATTTTAGCATATTTGCATCATTTAATACACCTTATTATTTTCGGTTAATTCATTGATTTTTTGCACCACCTGATAGCCCACTTCATCATTTATTTCAAAAAACCGCTTGGCACAAGCAATCTTAAACCGCTCTTCCCACTTCAGTTTATCAACCACCACCCCATCTTGAATGGATTTATCGCCTGTATTTTTGGTCTCAGCAATAAAATAAACCTGCTCGCCATTTTTATTGATGACAACCGCCCAATCAGGATTATAATTACCGATTGGTGTTGGGATTTTAAATTTTTTGGGTAATTTAAAGTAAAATGCCACTTGCTCATCATAATTCTCACAATCGGTTGCAAATTGATGTTCAGTTTTTGAATCCAAATCCAACACGCCATTATAAATGGTTTTTTCCATTTTATTGATATAAAAAGTGTATTGATTGGCATAAATTTTATAAGTCTCAAACAGATTTTGTTCATAAACTTCATCTAATTTTTGATAATAAATGCCGTTTTTCATCAAATCATACAGTTCATTATTGATGATTTCTGCCACAATTTCAATAAAGCGTTGTGGGTTATTTTTTACTTCATCAATCCGCCCAGATTGTTTTAAAATCTCAACCAAAGTTTGACGAGTTAATCCCGTCTTATTTTGCAATGTCTTTAAGATATCAGGTATGGCAATTTTTTTGTCCAAATACTGATAATCAGAATAAATTTCTTCTGCCTGTACGCCCGTTTCACTATTTTGAATGAGTCTTGCTTTTTTGATTTCAATTTTTGGTTTGGTAATGACTGGCATTTTATTTAATGCTTGGCCTGCCAGTTTAATCAATTCATCACTATCAAATGCAACACGATATTTGGTTTTTTGGCGAATACGCTCCCAAATTTGTAAAAATAGTGGGTCGGTAAACGCATCAAAACGATAAGTTACCGTGCGTTCATTTTTAGCGTCTTTGATATTAGATTTTTCAAATTTAATACCACAATCATCAATATATTCCTGCTGTAAACTGCTGGCAAATTGCTCATAGCTTTCATTGGGAATCACGGTCAAAATATTAACCTGTTCATCATAAATTCGTTCGCCTTTTTGATTCACAGGCAAACGAAGTCCACGCCCAATTTCTTGGCGTTTTTTGATTTGTGAAGTTGTTTCATTTAAAGTACAAATCTGAAAAACATTGGGATTATCCCAACCTTCTTTTAATGCCGAATGGCTAAAAATAAATCGCACAGGCTCATCAAGCGACAATAACCGCTCTTTATCCCTCATAATCAATTCATAAGCATTGTTATCATCTTTGGTTGTGCCGTTACTATTTTTGGCATTGCCTTTTTTGTCTTGGCTAAAATAGCCATTATGTACGCCACTTGCTGATTGTTTGGTTTCTAATTCATACAATTCTTCAAACCACTCATAAAACTTACCAATTTCACCTTGTGCATTGGTGCGATAATTTTCCACTTTATCAATAAAAAATAGCGACAATACTTTAATGCCTAATGGATTTAACTGCTTTTCACGCTGCAGATGTGTTTTAATCGTGGCATGAATTTGCTGTTTCATCATATCATCTTTAAGATAATCCAAATTTACGCCACAGGCAATTTCTATACCATTAGAAAATCTAACTATTTTGTTTTCTAAATCAATGCCTGTAACCATAAATCCTTGATAGTTGGGATTTTGTTTAGATAGTTTATATAAATCATGATTTTTGTCATTGGTTGTTACAGTAACAACTTTTCTTTTCAATTCTTTATTTTCATTAACATCAATAAGTATTTTTGCTTTTAATCCGCCTTTATTGATGACTTCTTTTAATTCAATAAAAGCATTATTTTTATCCTGCGACACCACAGAATTGACGACAATTTGTTTTACCAAATTCTTTTCAAATGCTTGTACAGGATTTAGGCTATACACTTTATTGATAATTTCTTTATGCGTTGCCGAATACCCAACCGCAAATAATGGATTTAAATTTTCAATGGCATTTTTGCGTTTATCACTGCTGATATTTTGTGGTTCATCAATAATAATGATTGGGTTTGTTGCTTGGATTAACTCCATTAACACGCCATTTTCTCGCTGTTGATTGATGATGTTGCTTTCTTTTTCAAAAGATTGAATATTCATCACTAAAATTTCAATATGTGTGCTTGTCGCAAAATGTTTTAACATATTGGTTTTTTGACCGCTATATTCGCCATAATGATAAATTGGCGAATTAAATTCATCTTTAAAATAGGCTTTTGTGCTATTTAAAGTTTGCAATACACCTTCACGAATGGCAACACTTGGCACAACAATGATGAATTTTCGCCAGCCATAGCGTTGATAAAGCTCAAAAATGGTATTTAAATAAACAAAAGTTTTGCCCGTACCCGTTTCCATTTCTACGCTAAAATACAAATTATCCAACTTATCAGACAAAGAAAGCTGATTTTGTGTTTGGATATTTTTTAAATTATTAAAAATATCATCTTTGGATAATGATAATTCATTGGCAATCACACGCACATTGTCTTTATCCGATAAGCTAAAATCATCTTGATGATGCGTGATTTCGCCTTGAAATAAATCCACGATACTATCAATCGCCTGTTTTTGATAATCCAGATGTTCGTATTTGAGCTGCATTCTTATTTCCCCTGATTAAATACTTTCAAAATTTAGTCCAGCATCTTTAAATTGCAAAATCACATTGGATTTTTCACTGTCATTTAAAAATGCTTTGTCCAATACAACGGTTTTGGCAGGTTTTTTATCAATAATGGCATTAAACTTATCTTGGGATAATGAATTTAGCACAATGGCGTACGATTTATTTTCACAAGTTAGCCAATAAACACCCTTTTCAAAGTGAATATCTGCCGTTAATTTTAATCCCATCTTTAATAGCAATTCATAGACAATATCCATCTCATTGGCATTATCTTTTAGGAGATCAATATACATTTCTAATTGCTTGGCAATATCATCATCGTCAATTTGCCACGCTTTAAAATTACTATCACTTAGTTTAAATACCTTAAATCCTATATCAAGGGCTTTATCAGGATTTTCGGCTTTGATTTTTGCCCCTGCACGGCGAATGCGTTCTTTGGAGATATCGCTAATGGTTTTAAATCCAGCTTTATAGGCTTCGCTTTTTTCATCGGTTAATTCTGGCAGTTGCACCATAATAAATTGACGATTACCGTTATCTTCTGAGTTTAATTGCATGACAGCGTGGGCGGTGGTTGCCGAACCTGCGAAAAAGTCTAGGGTTATATCGTCCTTTTTGGTTGTTAAAAATAGAATATTTTTAATTAATTTTACAGGTTTTGGTGTATCAAAATAACTTTCTCCATTAAATAATTTTCTTAATTCTTGGCTCGCTTCTTGGTTATGTCCAACATCATTATATTTCCAGATAGAAGTTGCTTTTAATCCGTCTTGAACTTCGCTTAAAAATCTTTTAATTCTTGGAACATTTCCGCCATTTTCTCCAAACCAAATACGATTATCGGCAACCATTTCTAAGAATTTGCTTTCCGAAACTCGCCAACTTCTGCCACTTGGCGGATTATGTTTAGTACCGTTTGGTGTGGTAATTGTATAAATACCGCTTGACTGAACATCTTTTCTTAATAAATCACCAGAAGTCCAAGCACCCCTTGTATCATTATCAATATTTTTATACCTTGAATTTAACTCATCTGTTCTTGGCAATAATGCAATATTTAAAAATTCTGCATTTTTTGCATAACATAAGATATGGTCGTGATTTTCGGAAAAATATTTAGCATCATTTTGCGGACTAAATTTTTTCTCCCAAATAATATTACTAATAAAATTCTCCCCACCAAAAATCTCATCACATAATAATTTTAATTGAGCCTGTTCATTATCATCAATACTAATAAAAATCACGCCATCATCAGAAAGTAAAGTATGAGCCAAATGCAAACGGGGCAACATCATATTCAGCCAATTAGAATGATAATGCCCATTGTCTTTGCTATTCTTTTTAAAGGATTTTAACAATTCGCCATTGATATTTCTATCGCCTGTGGCAATTTCATACTCTTTTTTGCTTTGGCTAAAATCATCGTGATAAATAAAGTCATTGCCCGTATTATAAGGCGGGTCAATGTATATCATTTTGATTTTGCCTGCATAGGATTTTTGTAATATTTTTAGGGCTTCTAAATTATCACTTTCAATAAAAATGTTTTGTGTGGTATCAAAATCCACACTCTCGGCAGGGCAAGGGACTAATGTGTTACTGGTGGGGCGTTGTAGGGCTTGATAGGCGGTTGATTTTCCCGCCCAATTTAAGCCGTAGCGTTCGTTTTGGGCAGGGTGGTCGCCCAGTAGGGTTTTGAGTTTTTCTAGGTCTAGGGTATTTTCGGAAAATATTTCGGGGAGAATTTGGCGAAGTTTGGTTAATTTTTCACCAAAAAAGTCGGTATTATGGGCAGTTT